>NZ_KV793548.1:0-1083 GCF_001808505.1 Oligella sp. HMSC09E12 | reverse complement strand
TATCAGCCAAGACCCGATCGGCTTGATGGGAGGGATTAATCTCTATCAATACGCCCCGAACCCGGTAGAGTGGGTGGATCCGTTGGGGTGGAAAGGTGTTAACATAATAACAAAAGCGGGAGTTTTTAAGAATCAACGGTATGATGTGGTCATGGAGTTAAGTCGTTCTGTCTATCCAGAAACTTTTACCCATATTGAAGATGCTATTAAAGCAGGTCATGCTCAGGTTGTGACAATAGGTGGTAAGACTAGTGCAAATAGACGAGCAAGTTTAAAAGGTATTGAAACTAAGTTGGGTTTAGACCGTGATGAGTGGCCAATGGCAATGTTTAAAGAAGGTGGCGAAGGCGCTAGTGTTAGACATATAGACCCTTCTGATAATAGAGGGGCAGGTGCCAGTATTGATTGTGCAACTCGTGGACTATCTGAAAATACTCGTATTCTTGTGCAGATTGTTGACTAATTCATTATGAACTATGTATTTATTTTAAGGAGTTAAAAATATGAACGAAATATCAATTGACCTATACGTTTCACATCGTCAAATTCACTTTAGAAGCGGTCCATACGATGAAAGTTTTAATGATTGGACAAAAGACGAAATTCAGCAAGGTGCTATTTTGGGTAAGTCCCATGTTGTTTTCGACCCCATTGCTTCCGGTGATTTTGATGCTGTAGTAAATGTTCGCTTGGCAAAAGGTTTTACGCCATCTTCAGATGTTCATAGAGTACTTAAATTTCCATTCATTGTAGTTGGGGATTTATATTTATCATCGCCCATGGCAGAACATGAGTTGAAATTGGATATAGCGCCAGGTGTCTATACTGGATATTTTGAAGTTTGTGAGGATTCGGAGCAAGAAGAATTGTATTTTAATATTGTTTTAATTCCTAACAATTCCACCTTACCTGAGACCGCTGAGTTTTTTATAGATGATCGATTTGGTGGTGCAAAGGGAAAGTTGTTAGCTAGTCGCTCTGTATAGAGGACAGTGTTGGATTGCCGTTAGACTCTCATAGAGTTATGTTGAAAGAACTAATGATTCAATGGCATTAAGGACAGTCGTAAAGGGGAGTTAAGCT
>NZ_KV793547.1:0-3662 GCF_001808505.1 Oligella sp. HMSC09E12 | reverse complement strand
AGACCTGAGCAGGTTTTTACTGGGTCATTACAAGTTTATATAATTGGTTAATTAAGCATAGCCATAAGGAGCATTTAAATACCATATATGTCCCTCTATCACATGACTTGTGCATTTATTTTCAACTGTTGAATCTGCTTTTAGTTCTTGATTCAAATAGCAAAAAACAAAATCATCCAAATAATCTTTTAATCCTAGAATTATTTGTCGAAAGCTATGGTTATGATAAGTGAGTGTATCCAAATTGTGATCCGGTTTGATAACACCTATCACTGTAAGCGTAGGAAAATCTACACCGTAGGTAGTTTTTCCTAAACCTGCTGTAATAGAGTGTTTATACGTATTGCTTATATTTTGAATCAACCATAAGTATCTGTAGTTCTTACCTAATACCATTTGTCTAAAACTATCTAATTGAGCACTTATCTCATTATTAAAAATTTCAGGGTATGATTTTTTAAATTTATTTTTGAATAAATCTAGCCTAAAGATATCCGAATACCCCTCAATAACAATTTCTTTTTCCCATGGTTTATAACGTTTAAAAAGATTCATAAAAGCAGCAACAACAAGATCATCTATAAATCTTCGAATAGAAGCAATTAAATTCTCTACAATAAAATGATAATGATTAGAACCTGTACCCGTAATGCCTACACTGTAATGCCCTTTAATCTCAGAGTAAAACGCTTCAATCTGCTCAATACAAAATTCAATGTAGTCAATCCGTTGTAAAAGAGAAGTGATATCAGGTACTCGTCCTATTCTGGGCATACTGATACTAGGTAAATTATGAGAAAAATCCATTACCTTATCTTGGTAACGCACTTCATTGCGCCCCCCCAATAGATAAACGGGACCATTAGAATCTCTGCCAGTATAGAAATTTAATTCTTTTACTTTTACACGCCAAAAACCTTCTACTTTTGCATAGAACCATTGTTCATTTAGTTCATCAAAAATAGGAACTTGCCCTTCTGGCCATTCATCAAGGTTAGGCGGAGCTATTTTAGTCGCTGAATATGGTAAACCATAATCTTCTGGCACCTCTTCAAAATACATAAAATATTTATCGTCATAATCATAGTGATATATTTTCATAATTAATTATCTACCTAGGTAACTTCCTCATTTATTAAACCCATCCTATTATTAACACAGCCCAAAAGTAGAATATTTCCTCAGCCTGTAGTCAACAAACTTATCTCTAAAACACAAATCACGCCCTCCAGAATACAAGCAATAAAATAGATCAACTGTATAATAGACTGGTTGTTTTAAAACATGGGCTTCAAATAGTTTTAAGTTTAAGGTAACTGCTATGGATATTAACGCAAGTATTGTTGACCAACGAATCATTGGCATCGCTGAAGAACTATCAAGTGAGCTGGAAGAGATTATTGGCAATGATGATCCTGTGCGCAAGAAGTCTCTTGCATTTGTCCTGTTATGCGTAAGCACGGTATTAGATACACCTTTGACAGAGGCTCTTGAACTTCTCACAGAGGGGGGCAATGATCTAGGTGTTGATGCCTTACATTTAAGCGAAGTTGATGACGGCGAATTCACTGTTACCTTGTTTCAGGGCAAGTACACTCATAAAAATCTCAATGGAGATACTAATTTTCCAGAAAACTCAATTAAAAGTTTAATCAGTCTTGTCAGTAATATTTTTGACCCGAATAAACAATTCACCATGAACCCACGTTTGGCCCCGCGTATTGAGGAAGTACGCTCTCTGATTCGGGATGGGTATATACCCAATGTTCGTTTGCTATTTTGCAGCAACGGTCAACGTTGGAATAATCAGGCCCAACAGTGGCTCGACAACTCGGGGCTTAATCACAGCCAAGTCCATTGGGAACACTATAACCATAATGATATCGTCGCTGTTTTACAGCGAAGCAAAGCAGTCAATGACAGTATTCAACTTACTGGAGAAGCTATAATCGAGGACTTTAACTTTCGTCGTGTCTTAGTTGGAAAAGTACCTGTTACTGAAATCGCTAAGCTATTTGACCGCAATGGCGATTTACTGCTTGAGCGTAATATCCGTCGTTATTTAGGACGTAACACCAATCGAATAAATAATGCTATTCATGACACACTAGTAAGCCCAGAAAAGCAAAAAGACTTTTACTTTTTTAATAACGGCATTACCATGACGTGCACCAAAATGCGCCACAACGCATTACAAGGCAGTGATTACCAGCTAAAGTTAGAAAACATTCAAATTATTAATGGTGGCCAAACCTGCAAAACCATTCAACAAACCATTAATGAAGCGAATGATGCTCATTCTTTTAATGAAGTCTACGTATTGCTACGCCTCTATGAACTTGAAAGTGATGACGATCAACTTATTAACGAGATAACTTTTGCCACCAATAGCCAAAACCCTGTAGATTTACGCGACTTACGCTCGAATGATAGCTTACAAATTCAACTGGAAACAGGTATTAATTCACTTGGCTACATCTATAGACGTTACCGTGAAGAGTCAACAACCAGTAGCCGCATTATTACTAGTGCTACCACCGCCGAAGCTGTGATGGCTATTTGGCGCAAATCTCCACACCAAAGTAAATTTCGACGACGTGAACTTTTTGGAGCCCTATACGAAAAGGTTTTCACTAACTTGAGCCCTGCCCAAGCCATACTCGCCGTATTGATATTTCGGGCAGTTGAAAACGAGCGTAAGCGCCCCACTCTGCTGCAACCCACACCCGACTTTCTACCCTACGCCGCACACTATATGGCCATGCTGGTAGGTCAACTGCTGTTGTCTCAAGCCCAAATCCGACTACAGGATATCAACCATAAAAACCTTGAAGAGCTTATACATCACTTAGAGCAGAACACAGCCGAGTTAATTACTGAGGCTGCCCTGCAACTACAAAAGGCATTAACCGAAATTTACGGAGAACGCCAAGTTTCATTGCAACAGCTTTCAGCCACTTTTAGACGTGGGGACTTATTAGAGTTTTTGCCGAGATGATCTTGTAGGTTTTGAATTCGAATAACGATTAATTCAGAACAAGTTTAGTTAATCGTTATCATATATAGACTTTCAATGTCCTATCAGGACAACTAACATGGTTAAATTATTGTCTTTAATTTTACAAATTATTCTGTAGTCACCGACACGATATTTCCAAAACTCGCCTAATTTGCTACCAGTTAGGGCTTCCCCAATGTCTCTTGGATTATTCAAGGTCGAAACACGTTCGTGCAAAAACTGAATAAGTCGCTTTGCTACCGGTTTATCGAGTTTTCTAATTCTTTTAGCTACTTCTTTTGTTAACTCAATCTTCCAAGCCATATTCTTCAATTAGCGTTTCTAAAGAAATAGTTTCACTTTTTCCTATCCGCACATCTACCAATGCTTGCTCAGCCAAATAAAGGTCTTCTAAGTCATCAATATGTTGCTTGATAGCTTCTTGCATATAATATGTGCGACTTCGACCAGTGGTTTCAGCTAAGTGACTAATACGCTCAACAAGCTCTGTTGGCAAACGCAAAGATACGTTAGTCGACTTATTCATCGTTTCACCCAAAACAGTATAATATTTGTATTACATTGTACATTGTAGTGAGAACATGAACAACCATTTTGACATCCTCCCCGCCCTAAAGGACGGGGATTCCTACTAGCTCCCACG
>NZ_KV793546.1:5961-7229 GCF_001808505.1 Oligella sp. HMSC09E12 | reverse complement strand
ATCACATCATCAATTTGCTTTAAAAAATTCATGATGGATTGAGGCGCTTTTTTTGCGCCTGACTCAATGTTCTTGATTGAGTTTGCGCTCATGCCGGTTTGCTCAGCAACCCACTCAATTGATAAACCAAGCGACTCTCTTAAATCTTTCATTGTTTTTTCCTCGTTTTAACTTTGCGCCAACCTTGCTTACAGCGTCTGTCTCGTTTGTATCCGAGCTTGTTCGCCGCTTTCTCAAAAAGTTCTTCAAACTCTTCTCTATGTTTCCACTCACCGATCCAACGTGGCGCATATCTATCTAAGTAAATCTCGCCGTCAATTTCCCAACAACCTACAGCAACCGCCGCCTTACCGTTGCTAGATACCGCTAATCTACCCTCATTCAAACGTTTAGCCAATAATTCCATCTTTCTCTCCTTTATTAGTTACTAAGAATCACTAAGACTGATAGTCATCTGGATTAATCCACCCTTTGCTGATCTGATGCTCAAGCCATTTAATTTCTTTCCGAGTTTTGTAGTTAAAGACCTCGCCTGCCTCTTTGCGTTTTTTAAAATCAATCGCATTGATGACTCTTTGTCTTTTGGCTTCTTTTTCTGCTTGTTCAGCTAACGCCCTTTCTAACGCCCATTGTTTCCTTCTTTCTTCTAAAGGCACGTAGCACGGCTCTTTTTGCTTTTCTTTACGAAAATTTAATAGCCGCTCCAACTCTTGATTGAAGTCCTCATCACCTGCTACATCATGCACTTCGTGCATTTTGTTGATTCCTTTAAAGTGATTTGAAACACGGTACGGTAGGTTGAGCGTAAACCCGCCATCAGGGTCATATACGCTCAGATAACTTGATGGTCCTGCGGCGCTGCCGCTATGCTCAATGCTTACTTTAAATCCATGCTCTCTTAGCAGAGCAGCAAACCGCTCAGCCTCGCCTCGAATTATGCAGGCCGCCTCATACCAAGACAAGCCCATTGTTGCGTATATTCCTCCACATGCTCTGTTTCTGTTCATCTATCGTTCCTAAATGCTGTTCGACTCATTAACTTTATTATAGTGCATACACTATAATAAGTCAAGCATTATTTAGCTACTCCCCATGCTCGTAATAAAAATCCAAAAGGCAATTAATCGCCTCGATGCCTGTCATGTTTTTTTCGTCTCGAAAGCGATTCATGCGCTCTCGGGTGCTATCGACCTCATCTGCTGAGCCCTGATATCTCAAATGCTTCTTTAAGCCCTCCTTAAGCATTCTTGAGTTGTGTGCGTTGGCGG
>NZ_KV793546.1:0-5941 GCF_001808505.1 Oligella sp. HMSC09E12 | reverse complement strand
GCATTCTTGAGTTGTGTGCGTTGGCGGTTTTGCCACGTAAATTACGGCTGTGTTCTGTGTTGGAGTTAGTGTTGCGTTTTGTGTTCATAGTCCTTATTTTGTACGTAAAAAAGCCCGCAAGGTTATTTTGCGGGCCGTGTTAGTTATATGTTATTCGATGTCTATCACATCTTCGATATTAGCCTCTGCGTAAAGCTCCTTAGCCAACCATCGGTGTCCGAAGAACTCTTTAACCTCTGCCATCGTTTCGCAAACTTTGCCGCTGAAGCGGTCGCGCTCGCCTTGCCAGCGTGTGCGTCCTATTTGATGACAAATGAATTTGCCACCCGCTGTTTTATACAGCTCTAGCTCAGTCCATCTACCAGTGCTGCCGCTGTAGCTACTACCCATCGCCTGATTATCAGTGCTAGCTACGCTAGCTAGCAATTCTCCTGTGAAACGGATATCAGGCGCATTGTCAATTTGTAGTGTAAATGTTTCCATGTCGCTGTCCTCGTCCAGATCAATGTCCTCGATCTCTTTGATCTCTAGACTTGAGTAATCAATGTCGCTGAACTCGCATGTTAAATAGTCCGTTAAGAAGCTAGTACTAACTTCCTCCCCATCCTCATCAAGTACAGTGACACCCTCGATTTTCCACACTTCGTCCATACCCTCTGTGCCTGTAGCCAAAGAATCCGGGTCGTTTTCGTCAAAATTGAAGCCCTCATTATAAGTGATGACTACATCACCTAAAGTTGAGGTTAACGTTGCTAACCCGTAAGCGTGTCTTACTTGTACAATATCCAAGCCCTCATCTTCTTGATTCCAGACTTCCTTGCTTGTAGTTATGTGCTCGATGATATCGAGGTCTTGCTTGCGAACCCAGTCGCCGTTGTTGATGAGATCTTCGAAGTGTTTGATAGTGATAGTATTCATAGTCTTAGTCCTTGTCATGCTAGTGACACCGCTAGCTTCGGCCGCAGAAGTCTTCTGCTAGAGTTGTTGTTCAACTCATTAAATGTATTATAGTGTATATACATCAGCAAGTCAAGCTTTTTATTATGATTTTTACAACAGCTGTTTTTAATCAGTTTCCCAGTAAACTAGCCCATCTTTTTCTTTTCTTGAAAACCAACAACCGTCATTAAAATCAACTAATTTCACAATAGAAAATACCGGCTCCGCCCACGCTGATAAGTAGCCGTTGCGTGCGCATTCTCTGTTTTTTGGTTGTTCTAAAAAGGCATAACCTGAGTGCAGTAAGGTGTTGGGTGTTTTTTCCCTACGTAATCCAAATTTATATAGAGCAATCGCCGCATCAAGTGCGTCTCTTTTTTTGCTATTAATTTTGACTGACTGAAGAAATCTAGCGCTTACGCTGTCAACTAAGCGATAGTCGAAAACAGCACCACCGGCAAAACGGTTTATTCCATTGTTCGCCATGTGTTCACGTAATCCACCCTTTTCACTCCTAAGCATCAAGGTAACTTCGATAGTGGCCGTAACTTCTGATGTTACTAACACTTTACGCACGCCTTTTGATGATGTGCGTTGCGAGCTTAGCGTTGCTGAGTCGCTAACCTCAATATCACGATAACCCACCGCAAATTGGATTGGAGCGCCAAATTCTCGCTCAATCGAGTGGACTAACCCACCCACCGCTGCTATTGATGGCATACCGCATGAAACAAAGCCGCTTGATACATTAGCACGGTAAACCTTGAATCTAAGTGCTACATCGTCTACAGGAGTATCCTTTTTCGGCTGTCGTGTAAAGGCATGGAACATACGTACTCTGCCACCTTGTTTTAATAGCACTTCACCGTGATTGCCGATAGCTTGCGGCGTGGGCTGTATCGTCCAAAACTTACTAGAACACCGTTGTTCTTGCAGTCGTTGATAAACTTCATGAATTAACCCGGCGCTTGGTATCGGCGCAACGGCAATGTAATCATTACGGTAAGGTAGTAAGATTTGTGTAACGCCGCTTGAGAAGCCGGGGATACGCACCGTTGTATCTGTGAATTCTTTTTTTAAATCAGCAGCATTAACTGGTAAGCTCCAGTATTTTTTGCGTAATTGTGTTGTTTTTGAAGAAACTAAATGATGCGGTATTTCCGCTGTGATATCAGCAATGAGCGATTGCTGTTTTATACGTGCGTCAAAAATCTTGACGGAATGACTACCGAGCATGGTTTTCCTTTGAAAAACATTAAGAAAGCTGCCTATACGGCAGAGAGTTGTATTTATCTAAAATACATTTTTTTAGGCTGCCTATACGGCAGAGAATTGTATTTTTGGCTACATGCTCGGTAGAGAAATTACAGCATACAATCATTAATCCACAATGTCAACCATAACTCTATAAATATTAGTCAACCCTTTTTATCATTTATTTTTGTGTACCGTAAAATGTGGTTTGTTGTACGCAAAGGGATTTATGTATTGTTGGCTGAACGCTATTTTGTGGGCACTGTATAAATCCCACATTTTTCCCACTTAACTTCCTGAAAGCTTTTGTTTTAAGTGCTTTTCGGCTCTCCCCGTGAGCACCATCAGTCAAATTTACTCCCCTTTTATTCCCTTTAAAAATCTTCAATAAGACCCATGAAATCAAAGGGTTGTGGCATTTTTGCAGCTTTTATTTCTTTAATTTTCTTTAAGTTTTTTTAGTCTTATTTTGGGCTATTTCCATAAATTTGTTGGGATCATAAACTGTTGATCCCAACACTTTATAAAATCAATAAAATGATTTATGGTTGCCTTACGGTAGAGAGTTATGCTGGGTCATTACACCTATCTGGTCGGATAAGGAGCGACAGGAGTTTATTGATTGGATTACGTGCAATCCTGAAGTTGGTGACGTTATTCCGGGTTCTGGTGGTTTACGTAAAGTACGTTGGGGAAAACAAGGCTCTGGCAAACGGGGTGGTGTAAGAGTTATCTACTTCAACCCGTCCGTAGGTGAAATAACATTACTAATAGCGTACACAAAAGCAAAATTCGACAACCTTTCTACTGAGTTTTTGCTTAAACTGAAAAATGAGGTGTCCAAATGCATGATAAAGAGATGAAACAGTTTGAAGAAGACCTTCTTCAATCCGTAAGAGAAATGAAAAACCGGAAGTTTGCTTCATCAACCAAAGTCAATGTGACAGAAGTCACTAAAGCTCGTATCAATGCAGGTTTATCTCAAGACTCTTTTGCCAAATTGATGGGGATTTCCATTCGCACCTTGCGAGAATGGGGGCAAGGTAGACGAAAACCCAGTGGTGCTGCGCAAACATTGTTAAAAATAGCTAATTGGTATCCAGAGGTATTACGTGAGTTAAACGGTGTATGACCCCCATTTTTAGGAACACCTTTTGTGGAATGATATGGATTTTAAACCGCTTTAAGTTGCGGGGGTACGCCTCCTATAGTCATGGCAGGCTGTACGTTATTCTCTGGGTCACTATATCAGGCTACACAAAGGCTCCCGTATACTCAACTTATATATCTACGGAACGATAACTGATTATGCAAAAAACACCCCAGCATGTCTCTAAGTTCGTAAGACTCTTTATTTTTTTAGTTTTTTTTATTCTTACTTTTTTATTGCTTGCCCCTATTTACTCTTGGCTTGGTGATTTGTTTCTGGCGGAAAGTGTTTTATGGTTTACCATAAAGTTCGGTTTGGGGGATGTTAGTTATTTTGGTTTTTTGGTATTAATAGCCATTAATTTGATACCAGCACTAGTAAGCTATAAGTTATTCTTGTATTTGCATTCTCGTAAATTAGCCAGTTGTGATAAATGTTATCGGTAATGATTTAGGGGATGGTTACCCTCAAACTAGCAAATCACGTTCCGTACAGTGTTTACTGGCTAGCAAATTATCCCTCATTTGAAGCATCTGCTTATGTCTGTTATAATCATCATGTTAGTATCAGTACTAGTATTGATTGATGCTATGTAATTATCTTACGCTGCAGAGATTTGCGGCGATCAGTTAGGGTGTTGTTAGTGCCCTGTCAAATTTTTTCTATTAATCAGTAATCACACGCTCTGATGTAGATAGCATAGAGCGTATAAATAATTGGTGGTATCTTATTTTGAATAAACGTAAAACGAGAATTGCTATTTTAGGTGCGGGTCCAAGTGGTTTAGCCCAACTACGTGCGTTTGAGGCGTTGCGTAAAGCAGGCGTCACCGATTTGCCAGAAATTGTCTGTTATGAAAAACAAAATGACGTGGGCGGTATGTGGAACTACACATGGCGTACAGGTCTTGATAAAAACGGCGAACCCGTGCACGGGAGTATGTACCGTTATCTGTGGTCTAACGGTCCTAAAGAGTGTTTAGAGTTTGCGGACTACTCTTTTGATCAGCATTTTGATCAACCAATTCCTTCTTATCCGCCGCGTGAGGTGCTTAAAGACTACATCATGGGACGTCTAGATAAACGTGCGATCTTTAATTATATCCGTTTCGAGTGCCCTGTACGTTGGGTGACCTTTGATGATGAAACCCAACTGTTTACCGTAACGGTAATGAATCACAAAACCGGTGAGCAAGAATCTGAAGAGTTTGATTATGTAATTGTTGCCACAGGTCATTTCTCTACTCCAAATATGCCTTATTATGAGGGTTTGGAGCAGTTCCCTGGTCGTGTTTTGCATGCTCATGACTTCCGTGATGCCTTAGAATTTGAAGGCAAGGATGTATTATTAGTGGGCGGTAGTTATTCGGCAGAAGATATTGGTTCACAATGTTATAAGTATGGTGCCAAGACAGTTACTATCAGTCAGCGCAGCGGCACGTTTGGTTATGAATGGCCTGAAAGCATTTTTGAAAAGCCGGGTTTAGATCGTATTGAAGGTAATGTGGTTTATTTTACGGATGGTAGTAGTCAGCCATTTGATGCCATTATTATGTGTACCGGCTATATTTTCCACTTCCCATTCTTACCAGATGAGCTGCGTTTGGAGACGCATAACTGTTTGTATCCAGATAACCTTTATAAGGGTATCTTTTTCCAAAGTAATCCAAAGTTGATGTACTTAGGCATGCAGGATCAGTGGTTCACATTTAATATGTTTGATACCCAAGCTTGGTATGCGCGTGATTTCATGATGGGTAAAATTGAATTGCCGGATGAAGCCACTCGTCGTAAAGACATTGACTCATGGTTAGCACGTCACGAGTTGTTGGATACGGATGAAAAGTCAATTGACTTTCAAGCAAGCTACATTCAAGATTTGTTAGAAGCAACCGATTATCCAAGTTTTCCAGTTCATGAGCAGGCTGAGTTATTCAAGCGCTGGTTACAGGATAAACAGGCTGATATCATGGGCTTTAGAAATAAGTCTTATCCTTCAGCAATTACTGGAACAATGGCAGCTCAGTTGCCAAGACCTTGGTTAGAGATTAAGGACGATTCGCTTGAAGGGTTTATGTCGTTGAAGTTTAAAAAAGCGAGCTAATCCTCAGATCGATTAAATAAAGCATTTTGCCTTATTGACTTCTATTGACAAAGGATTCCGGAGTAAGTACATCATTTTATTTACTCCGGATTTTTTGTACATAACTGGTAATTGTTCGCAGGTGCTATAGTGCTTACCAGGATCGCCATGATATAGGCAGCAAAACAGTCAGTCTGTGAATACAATTTAACTGTGGAAGCCTTGCTACTTGTTGAAGTGCGGGTTGCTTTGATGAAATAGGAGCGTGAGTTGAATCGAGCCATAGTCCAGCAGTTAAGCATTCGTCCGCTTAAGCAAGAAGAGCTAGTAGATGCCGTGGCAATGTGTGCGCAGGCCATGCGTGATAACCCATTACATATAAAGGTATTTGGGCAGACTGAAGAAAAACGCCAGCGTCGAATGCAACGTTTCTTTCCCGGGATGCTCGCCTATGTGGCGCGTAAAGGTTGCTTGTACGGCGCCTTTGTGTTTGCCCAGCGAGGTTGGCAAACCCGA
>NZ_KV793545.1:0-691 GCF_001808505.1 Oligella sp. HMSC09E12 | reverse complement strand
TGTTGAGCCCCGAAAATTAAAACGGCATATCACTATCTAGTTCATTAAGTGAGCTGGCAGTTGCTCTACCTTTCGCCTGTGCGTAGCTGTTGCTCGCAGTCTCACCTTTGGTTTGACTTGCCCAGCTGCTAGACTGCTGACTATCTTCACGCCCACCTAGCATCTGCAATCTCTCGCCAATAACCTCGGTTAAGTAGCGCTCGATGTCGTCTTTGTCGGTGTATTTGCGTGTTTGGATACGTCCCTCAACGTAAACTTGGCTGCCTTTACGTAAGTACTGCTCACACACCTCGGCCTGACGACCGAAAAACACCACACGATGCCACTCAGTGCTTTCATTTTTGCCGCCGTCTTTGTCGTAGCTGACGTGATTAGTCGCTAGGCTTAGATTAGCGACTTGAATTCCGCTCTGAGACGCACGCGCCTCGGGATCGGCTCCCAAACGCCCGACCAGGATCACTTTATTTACTGACATGTTTAAAACCTCCTAGGCTGTTTACCAAATCTGTTAGTAGGTCATCAAACTCGCTACACATGAGCGTCATATCCGCATCGAACCGCTCTTGATCATGCTCTGCTTTACTGGCTTTTTCTTGCATAATCTCAAGCGGCAGAATGCGTTTAATGGTGCTGTCACTATGTAAAACAAAGCTAATGCGGTCACGCCATGTCATGCCTAACTGCGTTACCA
>NZ_KV793544.1:0-1949 GCF_001808505.1 Oligella sp. HMSC09E12 | reverse complement strand
CCGACGCAAAAATCGCGCGGCTGATTTTGGCGTTGGATTTACCCAATAAACATAACAGGAGTGATATAGATGGAAGTGGCTCAAAAAAACGATCAGCAATTATTCGAAAATGCGATTAGAGCATTAGAGGCTGAGATAGCAAATATAGGTACTCATTTGACTATTGATGCAAGTGCAAGGCAGGCCTATGCAAGGCAAATACGTGCAATGTCGAATGAGCTTAGAATGATGGCTCAGACTGGAAGAATCACCTGGCTTCAAGCCGCCGAGCAGGCATCGGAAGCTAGAAACCTCATTATGAAAGTAATAAGAACAAGAAGCACTCCGGTTGGTCTGTCAATCGCGCAGAAGATTAAGCAGCAAGGAAAAACGCTCAATGAAATAGTAGCCATAAAATCCCAAAAGCTGTATGGCGCCAGTGTTTCGTTTGATAATCTCACCGCTCAGCAGCAAAACAAAGTATATCTAGAGGTCGTAAAATCGGCAGGAAAGTCTCGGCCAGAAGTCACTTCGGCTATGAAAAAGCTATCACATGCTGGAAGAGGCCTAATTCTTTTATCTATTGCTCTATCTGTCTATACAGTTGCGACAGCTGAAAATAAATTTGACGCGGCGGGCAAGGAAATTGCTATTACCGGAACCGGCATTGGTGGTGGTATAGCTGGAGGAGCATTAGCAGGATTCGCGTGTGGCCCTGGTGCTCCTGTATGCGTTACCGTTGGAGTATTCGTTGGTGGAGCTCTTGCTGCTTTTGGAGTGGGATTAGTTTGGTAGGTATAGCCATGAAAATCATTAAAAATGATGATGTTAATTTAAAAGTCATATCCGAGGCTACAGAAGCTCAATCACCAAAAAGTGAAATTACTATCGAGGGCACCAAGCTAAAATTAATCATCAACGGAGTTGATCTCGAAGCATGCATTCAATATGACGAATGTTATCTAGTCTTCACTACTGATGATTGCCCTTTTGAAGAGTCACTCAACATCTATTTGCTAAGTGGCGAAAACGAAATTATAGATAGTGCCACTGCTTTTTGGCCATACGGTACCGGCTCATTTAAGTTGCTTGGTATTACAGATCCAGATTTGGTTCAATTCAAATTTTTTGGCGACAAAGATTGGCAGATTAAAATATTCAAAAGTAAGAGATTTCACATTCCCTATATTTCAGAACCTTCTGGTGTATGGCGTAAGTTCAAATTTTGGAGGTCTTTCGGTGTATCGGAAGTTTCTTCTCAATAGCCAACCAAAGAAATCTAACAAATTGCTGCACTCGGACACATACTGCTACGCTCGCTTTTGTGTGTCGCTACGCTCCATATTACACAAAACGCTCTCCGCAGCATGTGCCGGTGAGCAAGGCGTTAGGCTTCACAAGCCGCTTTATCAATCAAGGAGAAAGAAAATGGGAAGTTACGTAGAAAGTGCCCTGACCAAAGGGGAGAAAGTTGTATATCAGGGTAAAGTCAGTATATGGTCGCTCGTACCATTGATGCTTTGGGGGCTCATATTTCTAGCCTTTTTTGGGCTGGGCCTTCTGTTTTGGGCCGTTGCCGCAATCAGGTACTTCACAACAGAACTTGCTATCACGAATAAGCGAGTCATCGCCAAGTTTGGCCTCATCAGCCGATCAACCATTGAGATCAATCTACAGAAGATTGAAAGCATCCAAGTCAATCAAGGCATTCTTGGCCGCATCTTTAACTTCGGCTCCATCGTTGTTTCTGGCGCAGGTAATCCGCAAGCCCCGATTCCTGGCATATCCAGCCCTCTTCAGTTCCGCCGTGCGTTCATCGATACTCAGGAGAGTAATGGGCAGCCCCAAGTTGCTGCACAACCAGCCTAACAATCGCGTCAACTCGGATGGCAAAAAGCGGCGCTTCGCTCTACTTTTTGCCGCGGGTTACGCGAAACGTTATATCTCTTGAGGTAGATCTGTGCTAACCG
>NZ_KV793543.1:3776-53502 GCF_001808505.1 Oligella sp. HMSC09E12 | reverse complement strand
AATATTTGAAAATAAATTTTAGTGTGTTGTTTTTTATTTTACTTCGCTTTTACTTGCTATCGCTAAATATTGCGAAAGACAGCTATTATGCTGAAGTCTTTTCTTCTTGTCAAGTCTTTTATCGAAAATCCGAAACACCCTAGTGAGCTATCACTAAAAGCAAGGCTATTTTTAAATAAAAGGTGATTTGATAGAAAGAGAAGTGGTGCCGGCTACAAGAGTCGAACTCGTGACCTTCTGATTACAAATCAGCTGCTCTACCAACTGAGCTAAGCCGGCTGAAGATTGAAATTATAGACGATTTATATTTATTTGCAAGTACTTTTGTTGTTGTTTTATGAAAAAATCGAATTTAATGCTTTTTTGCAACAAAAATGACTTATTTGATAATTTGCAGTATTGAGGCTTTTTTGGTTTCAGGTTTTTCGGAAGCTGCGCCAGACTCAACTGTGTTATCAACTAAATCATAATCCTCTTCAAAGGGAAAGCCCATCCCCTCTTGTGTTTCTCGCGCAAAGAAACTCACCACGGTAGCCACCGGAAACATCACCTCTTGTGCTTGACCACCAAAGCGCGCACTAAATGAAACCCAGTGATTATCCACATGAAAATCCTTGGTTGCTACTGGACCCACATTAAAAGTGATATAGCCGTCTTTAACAAAGGCCTTTGGCACTTGGCAGTTTTTATCGACGCGCACCACAATATGCGGTGTTAAGCTTTGGTCATAACACCACTCATATAATGCACGAATCAAATAAGGCTTACTGGATGCCGGAAACATACAATCACTCCTTGCACTTAAATCACGCAAAATACCCGAACTTCAACAAACTGACAGCTCGGGTACTGCGCATCACAACAACTAACGACGCATTACCTTTTCACTTGGGGTAAGCGCTTCAATAAAAGACGGTCTGGAGAAAATACGCTCAGCATACTTCTGAATTGGTGCTGCGCTGCGCGGCAGCTCAATCCCATAATGCTCTAAACGCCATAGTAGTGGTGCAATCGCTACATCAGGCATTGAAAAATCATCGCCTAACAAATAGTCATTTTTGCTCATCACCGGCGCCAATACAGTTAACTGATCGCGAATACGATTACGTGCCACTTCCACTTCCTTGGCATCTGGACTTAACTGGCGATCCTCTAACACTAGCACGTGTGAAAAAAGCTCACGCTCAAAATTATGTAAAAACAACCGCGTACGTGCACGCATAATCGGTTCGGCCGGCATTAATTGTGGGTGAGGAAAGCGCTCATCAATATACTCGTTAATGATATTTGACTCATAAAGAATCAAATCACGCTCTTCCAAAATAGGTACTTTGCCATAAGGGTTCATCACTGTAATATCTTCCGGCATATTGAATAAATCAATATCACGGATTTCAAAGTCCATGCCCTTTTCATATAAAACAAAACGACAACGCTGAGAAAAGGGGCAAGTTGTTCCCGAGTGAAGAATCATCATATAAATTGGTCTCCGTTTAAACGAATTAAGGTCAGCGCCATAAGACACTGACCTCATTTGCATTACACAGTAGTGTAGGTACAAAAAACTGTCGGTGTTGAACTATTTTACATTTTTCCAGTATTGCTTGTTCAAGAACCAAGCGACAACAAAGAACAGTGATAAGAATAGCATTACCCAAGTACCGAGCACTTTACGGAAATGCTGATCCGGCTCAGCCATCCAACCCAAGAAAGCACTTAGGTCGGCCATGTTCTTATCAAAGGCCTCACGCTTAGACTCGTCTAAGTATGTAATTTCAGCAGAAGAACTTTCGCCACCTTTATAATCGCTAAGCACTTTTTCACTTACTAAGGTAGCAAAACCATCCTTGTCGAACTTAGTCACCGTTTCAACCCATTTGCGCGTATCGCCGTCCTCAACTGATTTAATATCAGTAATGGTGGCTTCAACCGGACCCTGCATTCTCCATAATGGATTAGGCATTGCCGCATTTGGGAATACGATATTATTCCAACCCGTTTGGCTGCTTTGATCACGATAGAAGGTACGCAAATACGTATAGATGTAGTCCGTACCCGGCTGGCCTAAGTTAGCCGCTCGAGAACGAGCAATCACAGACAGATCGGGCGGGGTCACACCCATCCACTTTTTAGCATCCTGTGCCGGTAAGGCAATATGCATCATATCGCCCACACGCTCACCAGTAAATAATAGATTATCCTCAATCTGCTGCTCAGTGAGACCCAGATCCATCAACTTGTTATAGCGCACATAATTAGCGCTATGACAGTTCAAACAGTAATTAACAAATAGCTTAGCGCCATTTTGTAAGGCAGCTTTATCAGTTACCTTAACAGGCATCACATCCCAAGCTGGGCCTGTTGTTGCTGCTCCAGCTGAAGTAACAGCAGCAACTGTTAAAGCTAAAACGCTTAATATTTTTTTCAACATGATTCACCCTTGCTCTTAGTGTGGCTTGTAGGTAACACGCTCAGGTACTTCTTTGAACGTACCTAAACGACTCCAAATCGGCATAAAGAAGAAGAACGCTAAGTAAATAACTGTAGCCACTTGCGACGTCAAGTTTAATAAGTCTGACGGCGCTTTAGTACCGATGATACCTAAGATAATAAAGTTAATCATGAAGATGGCGTAAAGTAGCTTGTGCCAACCTGGACGATAACGAATCGACTTAACTGGCGATTTATCTAACCAAGGTAAGAAACCAAGCATCACCACCGTACCGCCCATGACCACAACACCCCAGAACTTCGCATCAAACACACGAAGTAGCACAGCCACAGCAATTAAAATCACTGGCCATACAATCTTCCAGATGCCACGGGTATTTTTACTGAAGAATAAACCAATCGCAAAAAGAATACAGAAAGCGACTAACGCCCAAGTAAACTCATCCGTGGTGGCACGCAGCATTGAGTAGAATGGCGTGAAATACCATACTGGCGCAATATGCGGCGGTGTCACATAAGGGTCAGCAGGGATAAAGTTATTAGCCTCTAAGAAGTAACCACCCATGGTCGGCGCAAAAAACATAATAGCCGCAAAGACTAATAAGAAACCGGCCACACCTAAAATATCATGCACCGTGTAATAAGGATGGAACGGAATACCGTCTAGCGGACGACCGTTAGCATCTAATTTTTCTTTAATCTCCACACCATCAGGGTTATTAGAACCCACTTCGTGTAAAGCAATGATGTGCGCCACAATCAAACCGATAAGCACTAATGGAATCGCAATCACGTGGAAAGCAAAGAAGCGGTTTAAGGTAGCATCAGACACCACGAAGTCACCGCGAATCCAAGTAGATAAGGCTTCACCTACAAAAGGCACAGCCGCAAAAAGGTTAACAATCACCTGAGCGCCCCAGTATGACATTTGACCCCAAGGCAATAAATAACCAAAGAAGGCCTCAGCCATTAAGCAGAGGAAGATGGCAACCCCGAAAATCCACACTAGCTCACGTGGCTTGCGGTAAGAACCATAGAGCATACCACGCAACATGTGCAAATACACCACCACAAAGAACATGGAGGCGCCGGTAGAGTGCATATAGCGAATCACCCAACCAAAGGGTACTTCACGCATGATGTACTCAACTGAAGCGAATGCTACATTACCATCTGGCTTATAGTGCATCACCAAGAAAATACCGGTCAAAATCTGAATGACCAGTACCAGCATAGCTAATGAACCGAAAAAATACCAGAAGTTAAAATTCTTGGGGGCATAATACTCCGTCATATGCTCCTTGACCATTTTGGTCATCGGAAATCGGCGATCTACCCAACCAAGAAGACCTGTTGTTTCAACAACTTTCTCGCTGGCCATGTAAGGCTCCTTTTTATCAAAAGCTAACAATCAAAAAAACCCTGCAGGTTCCCAAGCGATTAGGCCGGAGAAACCATCCCAATCATGATGTTGAAATCGTCAACAAAGTAATAAGGAGGTACCAGTAGGTTATCAGGGGCCGGTTGGTTTTTAAACACACGACCGGCAAAATCAAAGACCGAACCATGACAAGGACACAAATAACCGCCCAACCAATCGGCGCTCATACCTTGAGAACTACCAGTAGCAAAGCGAGCGGAGGGAGAACAGCCTAAATGTGTGCAAATACCCACCATCACCATCCACTCAGGGTTAATTGAGCGGTGCTCATTTTTGGCAAAGTCAGGCGTGAAACCAGGACGATCGGACATCGGATCAACCAGTTCATCATTAAGCTTGGAGAGCGAAGCAAGCATCTCGGGTGTGCGGCGCAAAATCCATACCGGCTTACCCTGCCACTCAGCAGTAATCATCTGACCCGGGGCCACTGCTGAGATATTTACCTGAACCGGTGCACCGGCAGCCTTAGCTCTATCTGATGGTGACATTGATGCCACAAAAGGAATTACCGTAGCAACCCCTGCAACGCCACCGACCGCACAGGCGGTACCTAACCAAAAACGACGAGCGGGATCATCAGGCAACACACTGGGTGAGGCCTGCTCAACGACCATCTCTTTTGAAACTGTAGATTCTTGACTCATATCATTCCCTATTTCTGCCAAGGTCTAAAAAATAAACGATGTGCGGCACCAGAAACCTGCGCTACAATCGTACAAACATAATCTGAAAAATATACAATATTACTATACGCAATACTATTTAACCCCTTATTATATACTTTATAAACCTGTTACATCGATTAAAAGGAAATTTTTTATGAGCAAGGCCTCCAGTTTTATTCAAGAGTTCAAGGAATTTGCTGTTAAAGGCAATATGATCGACCTCGCCGTCGGGGTGATTATCGGTGCCGCTTTCGGCAAGATCATCGACTCATTAGTCAAGGATGTGATCATGCCGCTTATCAGCTTTATCATTGGCGGTTCGGCCGACTTCTCTAATATGTTCGTAGTGCTATCTCGCCCTGAGGGATACAGCGGCCCTGAAACCTACCAAGCGCTGACTGAGGCAGGCGCTAACGTCTTTGCTTATGGTAATTTTGTCACCATTTTAATCAACTTTATCTTACTGGCATTTGTGGTCTTTTTAATGGTAAAAGTCATTGCTAAAGCACGCGCTAGCTTTGAACACGAGAAAAAGGTCGAAGAGGCGGCTCCTGAAGCTGAACCAGCTGATGTTGCACTGCTCCGTGAAATCCGCGATTTACTACAAAAGCAGGAAGCACAGTCGCAAATTGACAACAAATTGCAGTAGTCGTTATTAGCGCTCATCATTGCATCAGCCCGAACCTAGCTTGTTCGGGCTAATTTTTTGCTAAGTAACGCCCCATCAAACTGGGTTTTCAATATTCACAAACTCTAACTGCAGCTGTGGAAAGCGTTCCTGCATCACCCGCATCAAACCCTGCACACCATAGCGCTCAGTCGCATGATGGCCGGCACCATAATAGGCCACACCATATTCTCTGGCCAGATGAAACACCGGCTCTGAGGCCTCACCAGTGATATAGGCATCGACACCCGCTAGAACTGCTTCTTCAAACATACTTTGAGCGCCGCCGGTACACCAAGCAACGGTGCGAATCCTTTGCTCCGGCTCACCAATAAAGAGCGGCGCACGACCCAAAGCAAGCTGCAGATGCTCGCTGAATTGCTGCGCAGTCATCTCGTCCTGTGGCGCCTGCCCTAACCAAATCAAATTATCCCTACCCACGGTGTGTGGTTTATTATCCACATAGTCAACACGCAATCCCAAGACTTGCGATAACATGGCATTATTACCCCATAATGGATGAGCATCAAGTGGTAGGTGATACGCAATCAGATTGATATCATGTTTGATAAGCTTAGCCAGTCGCTGATATTTTGCATTGATGATTCTGGTGTCTTCGTTTTTCCAAAACCAGCCATGGTGCACGATAATCGCATCTGCCTGCTTTGCAATCGCTTGCTCCACCAAATCCAGACTGGCTGTGACACCGAAAACCACCTTTTTGATCTCAGGTTTTCCCTGCACCTGCAGTCCATTTGGCGCATAATCCTGAAACAAATGGGGTTGCAGCTGAGTATCGAGCCAATGCATTAGCTCTTTGACTGTAATTTTATTCACGATCGATTCCTACGTTATTTATGTACCGCTATTGGTTGATTTTCACACAAGCCGTCACGATTGTCTTGGCACTGATATTTACGATTAGTACTATCAGGCCCGGATGGCTGGATCGACAAATAGAAATCCAAACTCAACCAACCGCCATGGTCAAGATACAACCCGAGGCGATTCCCAATCAAAACAGCTCCACTAAGTCTCAAAGTCCCATCACAACCACGGTGACGGTCTTTACCTCCTATGCGGATGCAGTGAAACTTGCCGCACCCTCAGTGGTTAATATTTATACCACTAAACGCGTTGCTTCGCCGCTACGCGAACTGAATGATATTCCCTCGCTACGCCCCTTTATTCAAGAGCAAAATGAGCGTCAGCGTCTAAGCGATCCAACCAGCCTAGGCTCAGGCGTGATCGCCTCAGAACAAGGCTATATCTTAACCAATTATCACGTCGTTGAAGCGGCGGATGCGATTGAGGTACTACTTCATGACGGGCAAAGAGCTGGCGCTAAATTTATTGGCGCCGATCCAGACACCGATCTGGCGGTACTGCAAATTGATTTACCAACGATCCAACCCATCAAAAGCGATCCTAATCAAACGCTTAATGTCGGCGATGTAGTGTTAGCGATAGGCAACCCCTTTGGTGTTGGTCAAACCACCACCATGGGCATTATTTCTGCCTTGGATCGCTCAGGCCTCGGCATCAATACCTATGAAAACTTTATTCAAACCGATGCGGCGATTAACCCAGGTAACTCCGGTGGCGCCTTAATTAATGTAAATGGCAGTTTGATTGGTATTAATACAGCGATATATGCTGAGTCTGGCTCTGGCGGTTCTTTAGGCATTGGCTTTGCAACACCGGCCAGTACGGCCTTAAAAATCATGGCCGAGATTATTGAAACGGGTAAGGTTTCACGCGGCTGGCTAGGAGTTGAGCCGCAAGACGTGACCCCAGATCTAGCCAAAGCCTTTAATCTGCCCCAAGTGCGTGGTGTGATTATTGCCTCGGTAGGTCAGCAAAGTCCTGCAGCCACCAGTGGTTTAGCGGTGGGCGATATTATTTTAAAAATCAATGACAAAGAGGCGATTAACACCCGCCAAATGCTGAATGAAGTGGCCGGACTAAAGCCCGGCACCCTGATTAAGCTAGAGGTCTTAAGAGGTGGTCGTAAACTTAGCTTTGATGTGACTTTAGCGCAGCGCCCTAAAAGCTTTGAGTAGCACTGATTACGACTCCTCTGCTACCGCTTCGCTCTCCGGCTTTCGGACCTTGACAAAGCGGCATAAGAAAATGCCAAACTCATACAAAATACACAGTGGCAAGGCCATGAGTAACTGACTGATAACGTCCGGTGGCGTCACGATAGCGGCTACGACAAAGGCACCGACAATCACATAACCACGAATGGCTTTTAGCTTTTCAACCGTGATAATACCAAATGAAGCTAATACCACGACCACCACCGGCACCTGAAAAGTCACACCAAAGGCCAAAAACATCGTCATCACAAAGCTGAGATACGCTGCAATATCAGGCGCAACAGCAATCGACTCTGGCGCAACCATCGCAATAAACTGAAAGATGGTATGAAATACCACGTAATAGCAGAACAGCATGCCCAAGAAAAAGAGCAAGGTACTGGACACAATTAAGGGGATGATTAAGCGCTTTTCATGCAAATACAATCCCGGTGCAATAAAGGCCCACGCTTGATATAAAACCACCGGCAAAGCAATCACAAAGGCCACCAACAGAGTCACCTTGAGCGGCACCAAAAACGGCGTAATAACGCCTGTCGCAATCATGGTGCGATTTTCTGGTAGGGTACTGATCATGGGTTGCGCCAAAAAATCATACACGGCACCAGTACCAGGATAGATGGTCAGCACCACAAAAACCGCCAACACCGCCAACAACATACGGATGATGCGTGTGCGCAACTCAATTAAATGTGAGAAAAAACTTTGACCCGGATCGTCTGCCGCTGAACTTGCTTGTTTAGACATGTGAGCCACCCCTATCACTACTTGATGTGTTCTTATTGCTTGCGTCGTCGGCAGCGGCCTCCTCATGCTGCGCAAGGCTAACAGCTGCCGATTCAGCACCAGGCTTTTGCTCCCATAGCGCTAAGCCTGCTAAACTTTTATCAGCATTGATAGGGCTCTCATGCTCCGCCACATAGGCATCCCAAGCAGCGTTATCTGCTTCAAGTGCCTCCGCATCTCGCTCAGGCGCTAGCGGTGGTTCGTAGCTTGGTCCATCATAAGCACTAGTGAGCTGCTGCCTACTGGCGCTCACGCCAGATGCAGCGGACCCCCCACTGGCGGTTGAGTCATCAGGTATCCAGCGTTTACGCAATACATCCGCGCCGGCGGCTAGACTCTCGTCCTGCTCTTCGGGATAAATTAAGGCCTCCGCCACCGTCGAATCAACGGACTTCATACGCGGCGCTGGCGCCTGCTGATGCTGTGTGGCATCAGGCATTGTGCTCTTAGCCCCAGCCCCCGTCACAGTCTCGGCAGAAGCACTGGAAGCACCAACGCTTACCGCCGCTGCACCACGACTGACAGTGCTTGAGGCCACTGTCTTTGGCGCCTCCGTCAGCGGCACCGAAGCCGCTGTCTTCGCTGCTTCGTCTAATTTTAAGCTATCTAAATTTGGTAAAGGGTTTAATGAACCCTTTAGCTGCTGCTCCAGATCCTTTACCTCAGATTTAACCGTATCTAAGGGGTTTGTGATGCTTTTAATGGGATTGGTAATGGAGGTAATTTCACCCTCCACTGAAGACTTAGCTTTGGAGACGTTTGAAGCCACTTCGTCCTTAAACTTTTTAATATCATCAACGTGCATTTCACGCTCGATATCACTTTTAATATCGTTCACATAGCGTTGTGCACGGCCCATCAATAAACCAAGCGCCCTTGCCGTTTTCGGCAGGCGCTCAGGTCCAATCACGATTAGCGCAACCAGCGCAATAATAATTATCTCGGAAAAGCTAAGACCAAACATAGTAACTCGGCACGACTACCTACACCGAAGTGCTTAAGCAGATGGCTTATCCTTGTCCTTAATCTCGGTGAATTCGGCATCGCTAACCTGATTTACGGGCACTGCTTTAGCCTCTTCGGCTGCCGCTTTCTTGGTCACTGTGCTTTCTTCTTCGGCATCACCAAGACCCTTTTTAAAGCCTTTGACCGCCGTACCTAAATCCTCACCGACATTACGCAATTTCTTGGTACCAAAGACTAAAGCCACTACGACCAAAACGATTAACCAATGCCAAATACTTAATGAACCCATCATATTCTCCCAAAAATTTCTTTGCTAATAGTATAGCATTTGCAAGTTGATACCTTTATGACTAAAAGCAGTACGACCTATTCAGGACGTGACGCTTTTTCAACTAAACCGGATAAGCCCTCACGCCGTGCCAATTCGGCTAGTACCTGTGCCGGTGAAACGCCATAATAGATCAAAGCAAGCAGACTATGGAACCCATAAGTCGGCCGCTTCATAAATAATTTCTTCTTGATTGCCATCTTTGCAGGCCATAATCAGCTCAGCGCCCTCTTCGGCAATTTTTTTCAAAAACGAGTTCTCACCCTTATGGTAGAGCTTGGCCACATATGAGGTGTCGGGATCGCCACCATTTGCCGGGAGACGGCTTATTAAGACCTGCTCTAAATGCGCTAACACCTGTTGCGCTTCAATTTGCTTTTGCTCTGACATTTACCACTCTAACTAATTACTCAGACTTGTACATAAGCGCTGGATCCATCAGCACAGGGTCTACCGCATCCCAATAGCGCTCACCCTCAGCAGATGTCTTTAAGACTCGAAAAAAACAACTCTCGCGACCGGTATGACAAGCCACACCGCCCTGTTGCTCGATCTTGAGTAGCAGCACATCAGCATCACAATCCAGAATAATCTCATGCACAATTTGTGTATTGCCTGAGCTTTCACCCTTACGCCACAGCTTTTTGCGAGAGCGGGACCAATAAACACCGCGTTTAGTGGTCACCGTCTCAACTAAGGCTTCATGGTTCATCCAAGCCACCATCAGCACACGATTTGTTTGCCAATCCTGCGCTATCACAGGGATAAGCCCCTGATCATTAAAGTTGACTTGAGTGATCCAGGTCATTTAGTCCATCCTAACTGCAATGCCTTGATCGCGCATAAACTGCTTGCACTCTTGCACCGTAAACTCGCCAAAGTGGAATACACTGGCTGCCAACACAGCACTAGCACCACCCTTTGTAACCCCATCAGCCATATGCTGGAGCGTACCCACACCACCAGAGGCGGTAACAGGAATGCTCACCGCATCGCTGATGGCGCGCGTTAATGCCAGATCAAAGCCGTCTTTGGTACCATCGCGATCCATACTGGTCACGAGAATCTCACCTGCACCCTTGGCCTCCATGGTTTTGGCCCATTCAACTGCGTCTAAACCAGTGCCCTGACGACCGCCGTGAGAAATAACCTCCCACCGTGGTGCTTCGCCCTCGGCATTCACCTGACGCGCATCAATCGCGATGACGATGCGTTCAGAACCAAAACGCTCGGCTGCCTCCGTAATCAGCTCGGGATTGGCAATGGCCGCACTACCGATGGATACCTTAGAGACGCCAATATCAAGCAGGCGCTGGATATCCTCCAGAGTACGCACACCGCCACCGACTGTCAGCGGGATATTGATAGCCGCTACGGTTTTTTCAATGACCGGAAAAATCATCTCACGATCGTCACTAGTCGCAGTAATGTCTAAAAAAGTCAGCTCATCGGCTCCCTGTTGACAATAGCTTTTCGCTATTTCAACCGGATCGCCGGCATCACGTAAGCCGACAAAATTTACACCCTTAACTACACGACCACCATTAACATCTAAGCACGGGATGATTCGCTTGTACAAATTTGATTGCTGGTTTAATTGGTCGTTTTGCATTATTCCTCTATCTCTTCAAAATAGTCATCAACAAAATCGAGGGCTTCTTCAAAATCCAAAGTACCTTCGTAGATACTCCGGCCGAGGATCACACCCTCAACGCCTTCATCTGCCACCTGACAAAGTGCCTCAATGTCTCGCAAATCAGTCACTCCGCCGGAAGCGATGACCGGAATTCTGGTCGCATTGGCCAGACGTACGGTTGCTTCGATATTAACCCCGCTCAACATGCCGTCGCGGCCAATATCAGTATAGATAATCGACTCCACTCCGAAGTCTTCAAAACGCTTTGCCATATCGATCACATCATTTTTTGTGATCTTGGCCCAACCATCAGTGGCTACCTTACCATCTTTGGCATCTAAACCCACAATAATATGGCCGTGAAAGGCGCTGCACGCATCCTGTAAAAAACCTGGATCCTTAACAGCTGCAGTACCGATAATGACATAATCAATGCCGCTATCAAGATAATGCTCAATGGTTGCCATATCCCGAATACCGCCGCCAATTTGGACGGGGATTTCGCGATCAACGGCTTTTAAAATGGCATCAATAGCGGCTTTGTTTTTAGGGCGTCCGGCAAAAGCACCGTTTAGGTCAACCAGATGCAGGCGCTCCGCCCCCTTTTTAAGCCAAGCCTCAGCAACTGCGGCTGGGCTATCAGAGAAAATCGTGGTGTCGTCAAGATCACCCTGTCTGAGACGAACACATTGGCCGTCCTTTAGGTCGATGGCTGGGATGAGCAGCATGATATTATAGAATGATAGAGTAAATAGTTTAAATTTAAATCAAACGGCGATGGATAATATTTATCGCCCCGCAAATAGTATTTATACCTTATTTTGAGTGTTTTGCACTAGCAATTACAAGGATCAATACAATTAAATTTGATGCTTCCTCAAATTGTCGTCCAAAGCCCACGCAGACCCTGGACAACACAGGCAAGACTAGAGCACACCCTTGGTTGAAGGAATTACCCCGGCCATACGCGGATCCTCGGCTAAGGCCATGCGTAGCGCCCGTCCGAATGCCTTAAATACCGTCTCGGCTTGGTGATGTGAATTAATCCCTTTAAGATTATCAATATGCAAGGTCACTGCGGCATGATTCACAAAGCCCTGAAAAAACTCTTGGAACAAATCCACATCAAAGCGACCAATCAAAGCCCGCGTAAAAGGAATGTGGTAGTACAAGCCTGGGCGACCTGAAAAATCAATCACTACGCGTGACAGCGCCTCATCCAAAGGCACGTAGGAATGACCATAGCGGACAATGCCCTTTTTATCACCCACGGCTTTGGCAAAGGCTTGCCCCAGCGTGATACCGACATCCTCCACCGTGTGGTGATCATCAATATGTGTATCACCATCACAGTAAACCTCTAAATCAATCAGACCGTGACGTGCGATTTGATCAAGCATATGATCGAGAAATGGCACGCCCGTATTAATATCCTGTTTACCCGTACC
Organism: Oligella sp. HMSC09E12; assembly: GCF_001808505.1. NCBI lineage: Bacteria > Pseudomonadati > Pseudomonadota > Betaproteobacteria > Burkholderiales > Alcaligenaceae > Oligella > Oligella sp. HMSC09E12. The sequence continues at coordinate 41,012 of NZ_KV793543.1, read as the reverse complement.
ATCTAAATTAATGGCAACACGAATCTTCGTCTCTTGGGTATCACGACTAACTTCAGCAGTACGCATGACATCTTCCTTATAATAAATTAATTCTTATAGCGGTATTCGGCACTACGGGCATGCGCCTGTAGACCCTCACCATACGCTAAACTACTTGCAATCGGCCCTAGCGTCGCAGCCCCTGCTTGCGACACCCTAATAAGGCTAGAGCGCTTTTGGAAATCATACACGCCCAACGGCGATGAAAAACGAGCCGTACGTGAGGTGGGTAAGACATGATTAGGACCTGCACAATAGTCGCCTAAGGCTTCAGAGCTATAGGGTCCGATAAAGATCGCACCGGCATGGCGAATTTTATCGACCAAGGGCTGCGCATCTGCGACCGAAATCTCCAAATGCTCCGCAGCGACATAGTTAGCGATCTCACAGGCCTCATCTAAGTCTTTTACTAATATCAAGGCACCACGATTGGCTAAACTTGTCGCAATAATCTCACGCCGCGACATGTTGGGCAACTGACGTTGGATCGAAGCCTCCACCTCGTCTAAATAGGCGGCATCAGGGCATAATAAAATGGCTTGTGCCAATTCATCATGCTCAGCTTGCGAAAAGAGATCCATGGCAATCCAGTCAGCTGGCGTTTTACCATCACAAATAATTAAAATCTCACTGGGACCGGCAATCATATCGATACCGACCACACCAAAAACTCGACGCTTTGCCTCAGCCACGTAGGCATTACCCGGGCCGACAATTTTATCGACCTGTGCAATCGTCTCAGTACCATAAGCTAAGGCAGCCACCGCTTGCGCACCACCAATGCTGAGCACGCGATCGACACCGGCCACCGCCGCTGCGGCTAGCACCAAAGGATTATGCTCACCACCCGGAGTCGGGGTCACCATCACCACTTCCTGCACCCCGGCCACCTTGGCTGGCACCGCATTCATCAAAACCGAAGAAGGATAAGCGGCCTTACCGCCAGGCACATAGAGCCCGACCCGATCCATGGGGCTGATTTTAACCCCTAGCACCGTACCATCCGCCTCCTCGTAATGCCAGCCCTCGCTTTTTTGATGCTCATGATAGCGACGAATACGCTCAGCGGCTTTCATCAAGGCCTGACGCTGCTCCTCAGGCAGACCCTCTAATGCGGCCTGACATTGCGCCTGAGAAATCTCCAACTCAGCCATGCTCTCGGCCTGTACGCCATCAAATTTGCGGCTATACTCAAGCACGGCCGCATCACCACGCGCCCGCACATCCGCTATAATTTCGCTGACCACCTGCTCAATTTGAGCGTCTTGCGTCTCGTCATAGGCTAATAACTGAGCTAACTGCTCGCCAAATCCTACACTACTAGCATCTAATCGATTAATTACTGACATAACTATTCCAAGGCAGCCTTTTCAAATGCATCAAGAAAGGGCTGCAAACTTTTACTACGGGTTTTTAAGGCCGCTTGATTCACAATCAAACGTGATGAAACCGGCATCACATCTTCCACATCAATTAAATTATTCGCTCGCAGGGTACCACCCGTGGAAACCACATCCACAATGGCGTCAGCCAAGCCAGTCAAAGGCGCCAGTTCCATGGAGCCATATAACTTGATTATATCAACGTGTACGCCCTTTTTAGCGAAGTGCTCGCGCGTGATATTGACATACTTGGTGGCGACCCTTAGACGACTCCCTTGGCGCACCGCCTTTTCATAATCAAAATCCTGGCGCACCGCCACCGCCAAACGACATTTCGCAATATTTAAATCAATCGGCTGATATAGACCACCCGCATGATCCTGACTATATTCATACAGCACGTCCAAACCGGCCACACCAAAATCCGCCGCACCGAACTGCACATAGGTTGGCACATCAGAAGCGCGCACAATCAAAATCTGCAAATTCGGATCGCTAGTGGCTAAAATCAATTTGCGCGAGGTACTCGGGTTTTCTGCCACCTCAATCCCAACACTGGCCAATAATGGCAAGGTGTCATCAAAAATACGTCCTTTGGAAAGGGCAAGCGTCAGCTTATCCATGCTTAATCTATCCTTTGAATTGTTGCGCCAACGGCGCTCAGCTTTTGTTCCATATTGACATAGCCGCGATCGAGGTGATAGATACGATCGACAATTGTCTCGCCCTCTGCGACTAAACCAGCAATCACCAAACTAGCCGAAGCCCGTAGATCGGTTGCCATCACCATGGCTCCGGATAGGTGCTCAACACCGTTAACCACGGCGGTGGGACCATCAAGCAAAATATCCGCATTTAAGCGCAGCAGCTCAGAAACATGCATAAAGCGATTTTCGAAGATATTTTCTACAATCACAGCAGTCCCCTCGGCAACACAATTCATTGCCATCATTTGCGCCTGCATATCCGTAGGAAATCCTGGATGCTCGGCGGTACGAAAACTGACAGCTTTAGGCCGTTGCTTCATGGTTGCATGAATCGTATCCGCCCCAATCTCAAGCGCAAGCCCCGCTTCGCTCAGCTTATCCAGCGTGGCACCCATGGTGTCGGGATTCACATTGCGCAACAACAGCTCACCCCCGGTCGCCGCCACCGCGCATAAGAATGTCCCGGCCTCAATACGATCCGAGATAATGGCATAGTCGGTGCCATGGAGCTGCTCAACCCCTTCGATCACGATTCTATCCGTGCCGTGGCCACTGATTTTCGCCCCCATGGCAATCAGGATATTGGCCAAATCAACCACTTCCGGTTCCCGTGCGGCATTTTCTAAAATCGTGGTACCTTTTGCCAATACAGCGCTCATTAAAAACTGCTCAGTACCACCAACCGTCACCATATCAGTACGAATTGAGCCGCCAACCAAGCCTGTCGCACCAGCCTCGCCATAAACATAGCCATGCTCCACTTCTAATTGAGCGCCCAACTCCTTGAGCCCCTTAAGGTGTTGATCCACAGGGCGTGAACCGATGGCGCAACCACCAGGCAAGCTGACCTTAGCACGCCCAATCCGTGCTAGCAACGGCCCTAGCACAAGAATTGAGGCACGCATGGTGCTAACCAATTCATACGGCGCCTCATGCGATGTGACTTCAAGCGTCTGCAACTTCAGTACATCCTCGGCCAACCACTCCGCCACCACACCGAGCTGCTGCAATACCGCAATCATCGTTTCCACATCTTTGAGACGCGGAATATTACGTAAAATAACCGGCTCTGCGGTTAATAAGGTTGTACATAAAATAGGCAAGGCGGCGTTTTTAGCGCCAGAGATCATCACCTCACCGTGCAAAGGCTGACCGCCGATAATTCTTAATTTAGCCATGTTGAGAAAACTCTGCCGGGGTTAAGGTCTTCATTGAAAGCGCATGAATTTCCTCCTTCATGCGATCACCCAAGGCGGCATAAACTAACTGATGACGCTGAATCAAGCGCTTGCCCTCAAAGGCTTTGCTAACAATGACCGCTTCAAAATGCGAGCCATCACCGACCACATGCACATGCTCACAGGCTAAATTACTCTCGATATACGTTTTAATCTGCTCTGGTGTAGGTAACATCTTGATTAACCCTTTAAAAATTAATTTCTTAGCTTATAACCACTGACAATTAAACGCAAAGCGATCAGTGAAACAATCACAAAAAACACACTAACCACCGCCAAACTTAACCAGGGGGAGGTGTCTGCCACCCCAAAGAAGCCATAGCGCATGCCGTCAATCATATAAAAGATCGGATTCCAATGGGATACGGCTTGCCAAAACGGCGGTAATGAGTGAATTGAATAAAACACACCCGACAAAAAACTCGCCGGCATAATTAAAAAGTTTTGGAATAAGGCTAATTGGTCAAACTTCTCCGACCATATTCCCGCAATTAATCCCAAGGTAGACATAATACCGCACGCTAATACAGCAAAGACTAAAACCCACAGTATATTGTAAGGTAGCACCACCCTAAAAATCAGCGCAAAAAACCACAAGCTCAATCCCACCATCAAACCACGGATAACCCCACCCAGCACATAAGCACCATACAGCTCATAGGCAGATAACGGTGGCAATAAAATAAACACCAGATTACCGGTGATCCGACTTTGCACGAGCGACGATGAGGCATTAGCAAATGCATTTTGCTGCATACTCATCATAATTAATCCCGGAATCAAAAATGATACATAGTCAATGCTAATATCCGAGCCTGCGTAGCTTTGTACCCGTCCTTGCAAGACATGGGAAAAAACCAGTAAATAAAGCACAGAGGTTAACACCGGCGCCAGGATGGTTTGTAGAGCCACACGCCAGAAGCGCATCACCTCTTTGGCTAAGAGCGTAGGAAATCCAGAACGATAGTCTTTATGCTGGCGCAGTCGTTGATAGGCACTACTTCCTAACGCGCTGTTCTCTACGGTCGACGACACTTGACGATCACTAGTCCTAGTCATGAGACACCTCCAGCGAGGAATCATACATAGCGCGAGAAAATGCGGCCTCAAGATTCGCACCACCATAATGCGCCATAATCGCTTCTGTTGTATCTAAGGCGATTAAATTACCACGTTTTAAAAAGGCCAAGCGATGGCACATGGACTCGGCCTCTTCGAGATAATGCGTCGTTAAAAGTACAGTATGACCCTTTTTATTTAGTCTTGAAATAAAATCCCAAAGCCCACGTCGTAAATCCACATCCACGCCAGCGGTAGGTTCATCCAAAATAATCACCGGCGGACAGTGTACCAAGGCTTGCGCAACTAAAACACGCCGCTTCATACCACCTGATAGGGCGCGCATATTTGCCTCGGCCTTATCGCTTAAGCCTAAATTAGCAAGCACCTCATCAATCCAGTCGTCATTATGGCGAATACCAAAATAGCCAGACTGCAAACGTAAGGTCTCACGCACGGTAAAAAAGGGGTCATATACCAGCTCTTGTGGCACCACGCCCAAGGCTCGGCGTGCCTGTCTATATTGTTCCTGCACGTCAAAGCCCATCACCTTGGCGGTTCCAGCACTGGCTCGCACCAAACCCGACAGCACCGAAATCAGGGTAGTTTTACCGGCGCCATTAGGACCCAACAAACCAAAAAACTCCCCCTCTTTTACCTCAAAGGACACATCATTGAGCGCCTGAAAGCCGCCAGCCTCCACATCACGCCCCATGAGACGGCGCCACATTGAGCTTTCCTTAGGGTATATCTTGGAGACATGCTCAAATTGAATTGCAATAGACATAGATTTATTAACGTTAAGATTCTTATAAAGCAAGAAGTGAGACTAAGCTATTTTAGCCTAATCTCACTTTTAATCAGTTGACAATCCTTAAGCCTAACTCAAGGATGTCTGAACGACGGTAGCTACCCTAAACGCTTAGCACAGCAATCACTAGCGTTGTAGACTCTTAATCAAGCCATCGATACCATTGCGACTGATTTCACCTGCAAACTGGTTACGGTAATTTTGAATCAACCAAATGCCCTCGATATTCATATCATAAACTTTCCACGAGCTACCGGCTTTTTCCAAACGGTAATCAACCGCTACCGGGGTATTACTCACACCAGTTAAGGTGGTACGCACGACCACATCGGCGGCATTAGGATCACCACGGAATGGCAACACATTCAACTTGGTACTATCAGTCACGTCCTTTAAGGCACCACTATAGGTACGCACTAAGGTATTTTTAAAGCCCTCAACCAAAGCCGCTTTTTGCTGCTCTGTGGCTTGACGCCAAGGTTGACCGGTGGCTAAGCGGGTGGTTTTTTCCATATTGACATAAGGCACAATGTACTTATCCACCAAGCGATTGGTCGCCCCTACGTCACCGCTACGCGCAGCTTGGTCTTGTAATAAAGCGCTTAAGGCTTGATTAGCGACTTTCTCAACAAAGGCGTTAGGACTTTCAGCTCGGGCCTGAGCGCTAGCAAAAACACCTAAACTGATCAATGCTGCTAAAGCACCACGATTGACGACCTTTCCGGCTGTTAATTTCATAAAACTCTCCATAATCATTTGAGCTATCCATTGATTGGACTCGATTTTTTACAAGAGTGATAGCTCTGTCAGGCTAATGTACAGCATTTAAGGCTGTACATTATTTAGTCTTTGTGTAGATATGTAACCCAATCGCTAACTACTAAGCCTCTGGATCCTCATACTGTGGCAAGTCAGCGCTAGTATCTGGCGTTGATGCTGTCGCTGTTGCATCAGCCTCAGGATCCTCGTACTGAGGTAGAGCGGAGGCACTCGCAGCCGTATCAGCGCCGTCCGGGTCATCATAGCTTGGCAAGCCATCATAGCCTAAATCATCCGTGGTTGGACGAGACTGATCCATGGTCGGCTGCATAAACATATCCTCACCCGGACCATAACGATGATCGTCCTCCTTAGTCCATGCGGGTACCTTCGTGCCATCGGTGATTTCAGGAGCCATTTTTTGAGCCACCAGGGCGCGACGATTCTGCAAATAGGCATCACGCACAAAACTGTACTTATCAATGGCAATACTATCTGCCAATTCATCCGCATCTAATAAACTAGCACGGCTATCAATCACACCAAGTCCCACAGCAGGATTACGCAGCCTAACATTATCAATACTCCATGGGGATAAATAAGCCTCGGTTTTTGCTAAAGAATCCACTGCCAAACCAGCCGTATCGCGGAAATTGCTTGGACCAAAGCCAGGCAATACCACATAATCCCCTTCACCTACACCCCAAACCGCCAAGGTGGTACCGAAATCATTGCGAATTTTATGTGCGCCGTTCATTGAGGCAACATCAATACAGCCCCCTAAGCCCACGGTACTATTAAAAAGTACGCGCCCAAAGGTGTTAACCGCATCCAAGCCGCGTCCCTGTAACATACTGTTGAAACCGGACCAAACATCGCCCAAGTTACCAAAAATATTACTGACACAAGTTCTGACTGGATTCGGCACCAACACCTCGTAGGTACGCGCCACCGGTTTAAGAACAGCACCATCCAAGGCCTCATTTACCTCAAACATAGTGCGGTTATAGCTCTCAAAAGGATCATTTGGATCCGGTTGGGGCACAGACACGCATGCCGATAAAGCAAGCCCTAAAGCGCCTACCGTTAGTAGTTTTTTAGTCATCGCGAGCATCATATTCTCAATCAAAATTATTGTTAGTATTTATTCGGCCGAACCCTGTTTATCAGCCGTGGAGAACAAGAACTTACTAATTAAATCCTCAATCACCACTGCACTTTGAGTGTAAGTAATCACCCCACCCTGTGCTAAATTCTCATCATCGGCTCCGGGCGTTAAGTCAATATACTGCTCACCGATAAGGCCTTGGGTCTTAATCGAAGCGGAAGTATCCGTCGGAAACTGATACTGCTTTTCTATATCCATTTCAACAATCGCACGAAACATTTGATTATCAAAGGCGATATTTTTAACGCGACCTACCACCACACCGTTGCTCTTGACTGCCGAGCGCTTTTTGAGCGAGCCGATATTATCAAAATGGGCACTGACAGTGTAGTTAGGCTGCATACTAAAGGTGCTGAGATTACCGGCACGTAAGGCTAAAAACACCAATGCCAACACGCCTAACAGCACAAAAATGCCAACCACAAACTCAATACGTTTATTCATTTCTAAACCTTTGCTTTAAAACATCACGGCGGTCAATAAGAAATCTAGACCCAAAACCGTTAAAGAACTGATAACCACGGTACGTGTTGTGGCTTGCGAAACGCCCTCGGGCGTGGCTCTACACGTCCAACCTTGATGTAGGGCAATCAACATACACGCCACCCCGAACGCCATGCTTTTTACCACGCCATTTAGCACATCATCAAACACATCAACGCCTGCTTGCATTTGAGACCAGAAAGCGCCGTCATCAACACCTAGCGACACCACGCCAACAAACCAACCGCCCATCACGCCGACCGCTGAGAAAATAGCCGCCAAAATCGGCATTGCGATCACACCACCCCAGAAGCGCGGCACTAATACTCGCTCAACCGGATTAATCCCCATCACATCAATGGCATCCAACTGCTCACCGGCCTTCATCAAACCGATTTCGGCCGTAATCGAGGTGCCCGCACGCCCGGCAAACAATAAGGCCGTCACCACTGGACCAAGTTCACGCAACAAAGATAAGGCAACCATCAAACCCAAGGCCTGCTCAGAACCGAACATCGAGAGAATACTGTAGCCTTGGAAACCCAACACGAAGCCCACAAACAGACCGGATACCGCAATAATCAGTAAGGAATAGACCCCAATAAACAGAATCTGCTCAACCAATAGTCGCGGCCGCTTAAAAATCAAGGCTGAACGCAACACAATCTGCACTAGCAGAATAAAGATATTACCCAGGTGACCAATACCATTAATCACATAGCCACCAATTGATGCAATCCATGAATACATAACTATCGCCCCCTGCGCTTAGACTTCGCTTGGCGAGCAATTTGCAGCTGCTTTTCTGCAAACCAACTTTCATAATCAGGCGTCGTCGGGTACTCAAAGCGTGTGCTACCCTCGGGCGACAGACCATGAATAAAGTTTTGTACCCGCTGATCCGACATGGCACGAATCTGTGCTGGTGTACCCTCCGCAATAATGCCACCTTGATGAAGCATATACACATAATCCACGATGCGGAAAGACTCCTCAATATCATGGGTAATTAAGAGACCAGCGGTGCCTAATTGCTTAGTAATGCCGCGTAGCATATCCGCCGTTTGATTCATGGAAACAGGATCTAGACCCGCGAAAGGCTCGTCATACAGCAATAACTCTGGCTCCATCACAATGGCGCGAGCCAAGGCAATACGTCTTGCCATGCCCCCAGACACCTCGGAAATATTTAAATGAGCCGCAGTCTTAAGACCCACCGCAGCGAGCTTATCCAGCACGCGCTCCACAATCTGCGATTCATCCAGCGTGGTTAATTCACGTAAAGGATAAGCCACATTTTCAAAGGTATTTAGATCCGTAAACAGCGCGCCCTGCTGAAACAGCACACCCATATTTTTACGTAATAGGCTCAGCTCCTTGGGGCTGATCGCATTCAGCACCTGGCCAAAGAGCCTAACCTCCCCGGCCTTGGCACGAATCTGCCCGGTCACGCCACGCATAATGGTTGACTTACCGGAGCCGGAGCCGCCGATTAAGGCGATTAACTGCCCCTTGTGAATCGAAAGATTCACCCCGCTGAGAATAATACGCTTACCATAACCCAAACTGACATCGTTAAACTCAACGACTTTTTCAGAGGATAAATAATCGGCTGCTTTGGTTGCGGCGCCTGCATGACTTAGCGTAGCGTCTGTAGGTGAACCGTCAGAGCTTTGAATTGACATTAACTAGCTTTATAAACTATTAGGTAGATCAATTGATTTTAAATAATCAAATTTTTTCTTGCAATAACTATAACATCAATTACGCCATCTCGTTACAATAGCAACATCACTTATCATCATTTACTGCTTAGGCAATGATCAAAAACGACAATTCCGCACTCGCTTCCACCTCTTCCTTTAACAGCCTCAATTTATCGGAGGCGCAATTAGCCAATCTACAACAACTGGGTTATGAGCAAATGACAGCGATCCAAGCGCTAACCTTACCACTTGCCTTAAGCGCTCAGGATTTGATTGTGCAGGCACATACCGGCAGTGGCAAAACCCTGGTCTTTGCCTTAGCCATACTACAAACACTGGATTTGAGCCGTATAGAGGCACAGGCCTTAGTGCTTTGCCCTACGCGTGAGCTGGCCACACAAGTGGCAGAGGTGATTCGTAAGGTAGGTAGAAGCCACCCCTCATTAAAAGTCAGCCTTATCTGCGGTGGCGCTTCGATTAGCCGTCAACAAGCATCCTTAGCTCAAGGCACCCATATCATTGTGGGGACACCGGGACGGATTGAGGACCTTATCAATCGTGGCGCCTTGCCATTAGGCAGTGTAAAAACGCTGGTCTTCGATGAGGCTGACAAAATGATGGATATGGGCTTTTATGAAAGTCTCAGTACAATTAGCAATGCCTGCCCTTTAAAGCGCCAGACCTTAATGTTTTCTGCGACATACAGCCCGGCGTTATTGGAGCGCACTGAGGGCTTTTTAATCAATCCACACATGATTCAGGCCATAGATGAGCCAAAGCCTGAGATCCAGCAGGAATTTTATTTAGTCAACGCCAATGAGCGAGGCCAAGCGCTTATCAGCTTACTTAATCACCATCTCCCGCTGGCCACACTAGCCTTTTGTAATACCCGTGATGAGTGTGAGCTATTGCAACGCCAATTACAACGCGCCGGTATTATCAGCCATGTACTGCACGGACAAATGGAGCAACGTGAGCGCGAGGATGTATTAATCCAGTTTGCCAATCACAGCTGCAGCGTGTTGGTCGCCACCGATGTTGCAGCGCGCGGCTTGGATATCCATGCCTTAGATTTAGTGGTTAACGCACATATCTCACCGAATGCCGACACCCATCTGCACCGCATTGGACGCACCGGCCGTCAGGGCGCAACAGGGCACGCCATTACCTTCGTCACTGAGGACGAACTTTTCCGTAAAAAAAGAATCGAAGAAGTCAGCGCACAACGCTTTGATTTACTCGCTGCGCCCCCGGCGTGGCAGGGTCGACAACACTTAAAAGCGCCGATGCAAACCATCACAATCCGTGGGGGTAAAAAAGACAAATTACGTGCCGGTGATATCCTAGGATCACTGACTAAAACGCTTGGAGTAGCGGCGGAGCAAGTCGGCAAAATCACGATTCATGACTTTGTTAGCTTTGTGGCGATCGCACGGGATATTGCCCCGCAAGTAGCACAACGCTGGCAACAAACAACCATCAAGGGCAAGCGTCGCAAAATCAGCTTACTCCCTTGATAACTTACATAAATTAACACCTTACACAGCAAGCAATCAGGGAACTAAAGACTATCTTTGCAGTCAAATTAGCACTCAGACCGATAGAGTGCTAAAATAGCATACAGCGTACTTTATCGGCGCCTATCTATTAAAGGACATATATTACTATGACAAATCAAGCACTTGCTTTACATAATCGCGCATTAGCCACCCTTGGCTCGGGTGCTATTGGCAGTATTGAGTCATATATCAGTAGTGTGAATCAGATTCCTATGTTGACGCCCGAAGAGGAGCGAGAGTATGCGGAGCGTCTACAGTACCAAGATGATATACAGGCAGCCCAAGCCTTAGTGTTATCACATTTACGTTTAGTGGTGTCAATTGCACGCCAGTACTTAGGCTATGGCCTACCGCATGCCGATCTTATCCAAGAGGGTAATATCGGCCTAATGAAGGCGGTTAAGCGCTTTGACGTTAATCGTGGTGTACGTTTAGTCTCTTTTGCCGTGCATTGGATTAAGGCAGAAATTCACGAGTACGTGATCCGTAACTGGCGCATGGTACGCATTGCGACCACCAAGGCGCAGCGTAAGCTATTCTTTAATCTTCGCAGCCTACGCTTAGACAGTTCTACCCTGGCGCCCGAGGAGATTCAAGGCATTGCTGACAAGCTCAATGTCAAACCTGACGAAGTGGTTGAGATGGAGATCCGCTTAAGCGGTCGGGATATGTCATTGGATCCAGGCCCTAGCTCACGTGCCGATGAGGATGAGTTTACCCCTATCGATTATCTATCCGATGAGGGTGAAAGTAGTCCTTATGAGATCATCGCTAGACGCGAACATGAGGAATTGCAGACGCATGGTCTTGCGGCTGCTTTGGAGTCCCTGGACCCACGTTCACGTCGCATCGTGGAAGCGCGTTGGTTACAGGACGACGGTGGTTTAACACTACATCAACTAGCCGATGAGTTCGGCGTATCCGCTGAGCGTATTCGCCAGATTGAAGCCGCTGCAATGAAGAAAATGCGTAGCTTCCTTGGTGAAGATGCAATGAACTAATCCACACAGCGCAAGCTCACCATTAGTTACATTTTAGGGGTGAGTTTTTGGAACTAACAGGAGATTCTCTGGACTAACACCTGTGAGCAATGGAAACGTAGTTATTACCCCGCTCATCATTCGTCCATTTTTCTCCTCTTTCCCTTCCCCTTAAGGACGAATGTTTAGACACTTCCGGCCCCCTTGCCGGAGGTGTTTTTTTTTGCGCTGATATTGTTAACCCCCTTTGAATCAATCAAAGCCTTACTCCCTCACTCAAGGAGAAGCTTTTTCAAATCAGCAGCCATCTTGTCTGGTGGCGTGCCCTCGCTAAATAAAAGCACGGATTCTGCGGCTTTATCCAACACAAACACATAGGCACTATGCTCCATCGTATAAAAACCCGCTGGTCCTGGCACCTGATGATAAAACACATTAAAGGATTTGGCGATTTGTTGTAATTGTTGAGGCTCGGCAATTAAGGCCTTAAAGCTGGGATCAAAATGCGATAAATACTCTCTTAAGCGCTGAGGCGTATCACGCGCCGGATCCACCGTCACAAAGAAAAACTGCACCGCTTCTGCCTCTGTCGGCGCTAATAAGTTAAGTGCCTGTTGGATCTGCACCAGGGTGTTAGGACATACATCCGGACAATGGGTAAAGCCAAAATAAACGAGCGAGAGTTTACCCTTGAAGTCGTCAAATCTAAAATCATTCCCACGTTCATCACGAGCCTCTAGACCGCGACCAAAATGACTGCCCCGAATACTACTGCCATTAAAATCGCTATGAGTCAAATTAAACAGATGCTGCCATTGTGCCGCAACCGGCCTCATCGCCAGTAAGGAAAAGGCGACGCTTAGACTAATAAGCAAGGGTAAAAAATAAGCCACAAAACGCATCCTAGCTGCCTCCGATTGTTGATTGAAACGACGCCAAGCGCTTGAGATATGCTTCGTCACACCCGGACACAGTTCAAACACTAAGGCTTGATATATACTTGGAGATAATGTCATTATTTTAATATCCTAGTATACAGAGGAAGAGTAAGTCATTGAAGCTTGAAAAAATGCAAGCGCTCTATCAGCAGTTAAGCCAGCAGGTTCAAGAGGTGCCCGTGAGCGGCTCAAGACCCTTGATTATTGCCGGTAAAATTGCCGGTTTTATCCATCCCGCCGCCATTAGTGCATTACAAACTAAGCACTACCTTAAGCAGGATGCGTTGGCGGTTTATCTGGCTGAAGCAGGTATTACTCGGAGCGAGTTAAATGCGCTCTTAGTTGATGTAGCCTATTGTTTACGTGATGCAGGCTTAACCAGAGCTTGGCGCAATGAATTGCTAAATGTATACGCCGAGGGCTCCGTGATTGCACAGATTGAGCGTGCTGCCATGCGCCCCCTTGGCCTCTTAACCATGGCGATTCATTTAAATGGCTGGACCCCTGAGGGAGATATTTATCTGCAATTACGCGCTGCCAGTAAGGCCTTCGATCCTAATCGCTGGGATACCTTAGTCGGTGGTTTATTAAATGCCGAAGACAGCCCACCCGAGGGCTTAATCCGTGAATCACAGGAAGAAGCCGGGCTCGCCACCACTCATCTCAAGCAACGCACACCGATTCGTACGATTTTGCGGATGCGTCGACGCCTTCCCGAGGGCTATCAATTAGAAGATATTTTAGTCAGTGATTGCATTATTCCGCCTGACGCGACCCTTGAAAATCAGGATGGTGAAGTAGAGCGCATTGAGACCTTTAGACCGAGCGAAGTGATACAAATGATTGAGGATAAAGACATCACCATTGAAGCCGCCATTGTTCTTTTAGATAGCTTGATTAACCAGCATATTCGTCATTTAATGCAGCAATAATCCACCCAACAAAAGCCGTAGCCTAAGGAGAAAGAGATGAGCAAAGAACCTTTTAACTTTAACTTCCCCTTTGTTAATATGATGCCTGAGGAGATGGGCGATCCGAATTTGCTTTTCAATAGCATGAAGATGATGAGTCAATCCTGGCAGAAATTTGCCAATCTCGCTCCCCAAGCGACCAGCATGGCACTCGATCCTAATGAGCTCGATAAGCGCATTGAGGAACTAAAAGCGGTGGAGTCTTGGCTCAAATTAAATCTGTCCATGCTCTCTAGTAGCATTCACAGCTTAGAAATACAAAAGGCCAATCTGCAAAACTTCAACAGTTTTATGGGCATGATGAGCGAGCCGCTAAGAGCTTCGCAAGCCGCCACAACAACACCAGCATCCGGGGACAGCGCTTCCTCCCCTGCTCCTGAACAGCCACCGACTGAAGCGAACAAACAGAGCTCACAGCATGCCGCTACCGGTGCCGACGAGCAGCAACCAGATGCCCAAAGCGATACGCTTGAATCAAGCATTGCCAATACTGGCGCGCTGATGCAAGAGCAGGCCCTAAACTGGTTTAATCTTCTAGGCGATCAATTTAAAAATATCGTTGCTTCAGTGGCTGCCGCTACCCCGGCGGACGTTGTCGAAAAAGCCGAGGCTGAGAGCAAAGCACAGCCCGCTGCCAGCAAAAAAACGGCAACCAAAAAGGCGGCGAGCAAAAAGACAGCAACAAAAAAGGCGCTAACTAAGAAAACAGCGACTAAAAAAGCAAGCAAAACCCCTGCTAAAACTGCCGCTCAGCGCAATACGCCCAGCGCCACAAAAAAAGCCACAAAACGTGCGGCTAGCAAGCAGGCGAGCGCAAAAACATCAAGCAACGAGTAAACTACTTTACTAACCCATTTTTTAACTATAAACAATTTAGACCATGAAACTAACTATCGTAATTTTGGCTGCCGGTATGGGTAAGCGTATGCAATCTGATTTACCGAAGGTACTCCATAAGTTAGCCGGTAAGCCCATGTTGGCCCATGTGATTGAAAGCGCAAAGCAATTAAAGCCGGCGCAGATTGCCGTAGTCGTCGGTCATGGTGCCGACACGGTAAAAGCCGCCTTTGATAAACAAAAAGATTTAGCTTTTGCCTTGCAGCAGCCCCAACAAGGAACAGCGCATGCGGTACAACAGGCTGAGCCACTTTTTGTGGGCGATGCGGAGAGCGATAAAACCTTAATTCTTTATGGTGATGTGCCCTTGGTGCAGGCAGAGACCTTAAGCCGCTTGATTGAGGCCGCTGGCGATGGGGTTGCGGTATTAACCGAGTTTTTAGACGATCCTAGCGGTTATGGTCGTATTATTCGTGATGCCCAAGGCAATGTCAGCCGTATCGTGGAGCATAAGGACGCTAGCGAAGAGGAATTACAGACTAAGGAAGTCAATACTGGTATTCTTTGTGCGCCGACCAAGCAATTAAAAACATGGCTTAGCAAAATCGATAATAACAATGCCCAAGGTGAATACTATCTTACTGATGTGATCGGCTTAGCGGTTAGTGATGGTGTGACCGTCAGCGCGGCGCAGCCGGCAGCCTCATGGGAAACACTGGGGGTGAATAGCCGTATCCAACAGGTTGAATTAGAACGTGCTTGGCAAGAAGAACAGGCACGCCGCCTATTGGCGCAGGGCGTCACCTTAGCAGACAACAAACGCATTGATATTCGCGGCACCTTAAGCTGCGGTCGTGATGTGTTTATTGATGTAGGTTGTGTATTTGAAGGCGAGGTTGAACTAGCAGATGGCGTACATATCGGTCCATACTGTATTTTAAAAAATGTCAAAGTCGCCAAGGAGGCTAAGATTGAGGCCTATAGCCACCTTGAGCAAGCTGACTTGGCGGAGCAATGCAAGGTCGGTCCATATGCACGCTTACGTCCAGGCGCGCAACTAGGTAAGGGCAGCCAAGTGGGTAACTTTGTTGAAATTAAAAACACAGAATTAGGCGCCTTTAGTAAAGCAAGCCATCTGAGCTACTTAGGTGATGCCGTGATCGGTCAGCGTGTTAATATCGGCGCCGGCACCATCACATGTAATTACGACGGTGCCAATAAATTTACCACCGTCATCGGTGATGATGCCTTTATTGGTTCTGACACCCAGCTCATTGCCCCAGTCACCGTGGGCGAGGGCGCCACTATCGGTGCTGGCACCTCGCTACGCCAAGACGCACCAGCAAATCAATTAACCTTGACGCAAAGCAGACAAATTAATGTCCCCCATTGGCAACGTCCGGTTAAGAAGAAGCATTAATCACCTATGCCTAAACTCAACGCTAAGCCCAGCAGCATCAGCCAACCACAACGACAGTCGCCTGCACTCAAGCCGGCCCAAGGCAGTGCAGGCCTGCCGAAGCCACGACGCTATTGGGCGGTAGCCGCGATCCTGTTAGCCATCACCATCAGTGTGATGGACGCCAGTATTGCCAACCTGGCCTTGCCGACAATTTCCAAAGAGCTCGGCATTCCCCCTCACCTCACGGTGTGGATTGTGAACGCCTATTTAGTCACCTTAATCGCCACCACCATACCGCTATCGGCCGTGGGCGAACGCATCGGCTTTATCCGGATGTTTCGCTGCGGCATCCTCATTTTTATGTGCGGCAGCACACTCTGTGCCTTAGCCACAAACCTCCCCATGCTGGTAACTGGACGCGTGGTCAATGGTTTGGGCGGTGCTGTGATGATGAGTATTTTCGGCGCCATGATGCGCCATATTTATCCACCCCGAGAAATTGCTAATGGCATCAGTTTAAACGCCATGATGGTTGGGGTATCGGCCATTTTAAGTCCAGCGCTGGGGGCCTTTATCATCTCCATTGCATCATGGCATTGGATTTTTATCTTCCCCATCCCCATTTGCTTGATTTCATTGATATTTTCACACTATCTACCAAGGGTAGATGCGCTTAACAAGCCCTATGATTTTCACAGTGCACTATTAAATATCATCACCTTTGCCTGCTTTATCACTGGCTTAAATCTGCTCACTAATCAAACCCTAATTAGCATGGCGCTACTCAGTATTGCGACCATCAGCGGCACCCTTTTATGGCGACGTTCGCAGCGACAAGCCGCCCCGCTTTTCCCGGTAGATTTGCTAAAAATTCCTACCTTTAAATATGCTGTAATCGTCTCAGCCTTAAGCTTTGGCACGGCCTCCTCCGCCATGCTGTCACTGCCTTTTTTCTATGAAAATATCATTGGCCTACCCACCAAAACCGTGGGGCTACTCTTTATGGCGTGGCCTATAGGCTCTACCCTGATGGCACGTCCATCAGCCCGACTCTCGGCCATCTACCCGGCTTCTATCCTTGCTGCCATTGGCTCCTGCATCATGCTCGCTAGCCTGCTGCTGCTAACATTCATCCCCCATAGCGCTTGGTTAGGCTGGTATGCCCTTTGCATGTTCTGTTGCGGTTTAGGCTTTGGCTTTATTCAAACGCCAAATAATAAAACCATTTTATTATCCACCCCACTGAATCGCAGTGGCGCCACTGGTGCCATGCAATCCGGGGCACGTATGTTTGGTCAAAGTACGGGCGCCGCCTTGGTTGCGGTATCATTTCATTTATCGGCCGAGCGGGGCGTGTTTTTGGCGCTGAGCATCAGCGTACTATCCATTGCCATCGCATCCTTAATTAATTTAATACGGTTTTTTCGCGGTCAAGACATAGAGATTCTTTAAAGAGATGGTTTCAACTCCTACACCTACAGAAACAGCACCAGCCAAAGCCAGCTTAGCCGTGGCCTTGATTGTAAAAAATGAAGCACGCTTACTAGCACAATGCCTAGAAAGCATTGCCCACTTGGCTGATGAAATCGTGATTTTAGACTCCGGCAGCACAGATGAGACGGAGACTATTGCACGTCGCTATACCGATAAATTTTATGTTAACGCCGACTGGCCCGGCTTCGGTCCGCAAAGACAGCTTGCGCAACGCTATGTCAGCGCTGACTGGGTGCTATGGCTGGACGCAGACGAAGTGGTGAGCGAGGAGCTAGCCGAGAGCATTCGTCAAGCCATCGCCGAGGATAATCGACAAACTATTTACAAAATCAGTCGCTTAAACTGGGCCTTTGGTCAATTTATACGTCACGGCAGCTGGAATCCAGACTATGTGGCTCGCCTCTATCCCACCGCCTTAACCAACTACAATGACAATCTACTCCATGAAAGCGTGATCATCCCCAAAGGTATCAAAGTCACCGCACTCAAGGGACGACTGCTTCACTACACGTACAATACCTTAGCGGAGCATCTACAAAAATCCCTGAAATACGCAGAAATATGGGCAGAGCAACGCGCCCTTGCTGGTAAAACATCAAGCATTACTAAAGCCATCTTTAAAGCCTTTGGTCGCTTTGCCAGAGACTATCTGCTAAAACTTGGCTTTCTGGATGGTCTTGCCGGCTTGATGATTGTGATTGTCACCATGCAAGGCACCTTTAACCGATATGCACTCTTGCACTATAAATCCAAAGAAAAAAACAATGAACATCCTACAGATTAATATGGAAAAGGGTTGGCGCGGTGGTGAGAGCCAAACCCTGTTGTGCATGGAGCAATTTAGACAGGCCGGTCATGAGGTTGAGCTATTAGCACGACGCCACAGCGAGTTGGCGCAACGTGCAAGCGCTAAAGGCTTTAAAGTACATACGCAAAAAAGCGCAGCGCTGGCTGCACTCTTTTTTTTATTAGGCCGTGCCGCTAAATACGATATCATCCATTGCCAAACAGCCAATAGCCTCACTTGGCCTGCCCTCTTTAAAGGCCTATTTAAAGCGAAGTTAGTTTATACGCGACGCACCGCCTTTCCGATTAAAGCGCATAAAGAAAAGTCCACTCGCCTAAAATGGCGTAACACAGATTTATTTGTCGCTAACACCCAAGCTGGCATGGCTGAAGCCTTGCGCATCAAAGCGCTGGCTGCAGAAGCAGTGCAAACCATCGCGGAGTTTAAGCCGCAAGCGCATGGTAAAGGTCCTACAGCTATCGTGATTCCCAGCGCCACGATACCACAGAGCTATGATGACGCACGTTTTAACGACATTATCGAGCAACACCATTTGCAGGGTAAAAAAATCATTGCCGTGATTGCGGCCTTAACAGAAGAAAAAGAGCCTTTGCTAGAAATTGAGGCAATTCATCAGTTATTTCAACGCCGACAAGATATTGCTGTGCTTCATTTCGGCACCGGCAAGCTACTCCCAAGCTGCCAACAAAAAGTGCAGGCCTTAGGTTTAGCGCCGAACTATGTGTTTATGGGCTTTCAACATCAAGTCGAACAACTGTTTCAGGGCTTCGATTGCTATTTACTCACCAGTCGTCATGAGGGCGCTAATAACGGCATTATCAATGCCTTTTTTAATGAGGTAGCTGTTGTTTCCACCGCCTGTGGTGGACCGAACGAACTGATCGGTCAACATAATGAGCGCGGTTACCTCTGCCCCGTTGGCGACGCCAAAGCACTGGCTGAGGCACTTTATTTAGCCCTTGATCAAAGCCCTGAAACCGCCGCACGCATCCAGGCTGCCAAAGACTATGCACTACAAAATCACACGGTCGAAACAATGGCTAAGCACTACTTAACGGCCTTTAAGGCATTACTTGGGAGGTCTTAAGCTAGCATGACTCAACTTCACCCCCTAGTCATTCACTACAGCACCACCCAGAGCGATATCGGCGTGATTTTGCTGGCCACCCTCAAGCAGCAGATCTATAGTGTGATCCTTGACGATAGCGAAGAAGCATGTCTAGCGGCCTTAACAATACAAACAGCCAAGGATTTTCCTAGGGCCAAACTGCAAGCGACCTCCCCACACCCCACTCTCACCCTGATTAGCAACTTTATCGCTGCACCTAGTCATCAGCGCTATCAGTCATTACAGCGCATAGATTTATACTGCCAGGGCACAGATTTTCAGCAGCGAGTCTGGCAAGCCTTAAACCGTATTCCGCTAGGACAAACCGTGTCTTACGCCACCTTAGCTCAACAACTAGGCTGCCCCAAGGCCGTGCGTGCGGTGGCACAGGCGTGTGCGGCGAATCGGCATGCTATCATCATTCCATGCCACCGTGTTTTACGTAGTGACGGTAGCATCTCAGGTTATCGCTGGGGCGTTGCTCGTAAACAGCAGTTACTCGCCCTTGAAGCCACCACTAAGGAAGCAACATGAGTACTACCAAAGACTCGTTTAAGAACAGCGCCGTTTGGGAGCAACGCTTTAACACCCAGGACTCTGCCAACCGCTCCGAGAGAGAGGTTAGAACGCCTTGGGAGCGAGATTATGCACGGCTAATCCACTCTTCAGCCTTTAGACGCATGCAGTCTAAAACACAGGTACTCGGCCTAGGTGAAAGTGATTTTTATCGCACCCGTCTCACCCATTCATTGGAAGTAGCACAAATCGGTGTCGGCATTGTGCGCTGGCTTGAACAAAAACTCGAACGTAAAGAGTTTCTCGTGAGTGAGGTGGAGCAACACCATAGCAGTCAATTAAAACAGCTACTCCCTGATTATGAATTGATGAATGTGATTTGCCTGGCCCACGATCTTGGTCACCCACCCTTTGGTCATGGCGGTGAGGTGGCCTTAAATATCTGCATGCGTGACTATGGTGGCTTTGAGGGCAATGGCCAAAGCCTACGTATCCTCTCCCGCCTGGATAAATACACCAAAGCCAATGGCATGAATCCGACCCGTCGGCTACTATTAGGCATACTGAAATACCCACTACCCTATAGCGAACTGTGTGTGCCTGAGGCCTATGGCCCTCTTGCCACACCAGTTTGGCAAAGCAAAGCCAAAGAGCAACTACCGCCTAAATGCTACTTAGATAGTGAAAAAGAGATTGTAGACTGGATTTTAGAACCACTCACGGCGCTCGAGAAAGAAGCCTTTACCGCAACCAAAGCCCGCTCAGACACAGATAGCACGCCCAAGCACCGTAAAACCCGCTTTAAATCCTTTGATACCTCGATTATGGAATTGGCGGATGATATCTCCTATGGTTTGCATGATTTAGAGGATGCGATTTCCCTAGGTTTAATCAGTCAACAGCATTGGCAGCAGCATTTTAAAACGCATCTGCACTTATTCGAGGCCCTATGCAGCGGCAGCAACCAAGGCAAAAGCCCTCAACAAATGGCCAAGGAAGTAGAGGCTCAGCTATTTTCCGAGCAAAGCTACGAGCGTAAACGACAAATTGGACGCTTGGTGCATCACTGCATTACCAGTATCTTTATTGACTCCAGCGGTATTGAGCATGCCACTCAGCCATTAATTAGGTATAACGCCTATCTCGGCGCTGAGCAAAGCGAGTTACTGGCGCATATTACGACACTGGTCTTTGACAAAGTCATTCGTAGCGCCAATGTACAACAATTGGAATTTAAGGGTCAAAAAATCGTGATTGAGATCTTCCAAACCCTCAAGGCCGACCCGCTGCGCTTACTCCCGGACGGCACCCGCGAACGCTATCGTCAAGCGCTAACTCAGCACCCTCAGGATACTGCGCTACATATGCGCATCATTTGTGATTTTGTGGCCGGCATGACGGATGAGTATGCCGCACGCTTTTATGAACGCATTTACCACCCGCATGAGGGCTCGGTATTTGATCGGATGTAGGGTTTAAAGAACATGAGCTTAACTCGCAAACAAGCAACGAGCGTACCGGTGCTGATGTATCACCACGTGACCCCAAGTGGCGGTTCACTTAGCTGTAGCGTGAAAAACTTTGAATCGCAAATGCGCTTTTTAGCCAAGCATGGCTACACCAGCCTCCGGGGCGAGCAGTTTGCTGCTTTTTTAGAGGGCAAGGCCGTACCTAAACGCTCCGTGCTTCTCACCTTTGATGATGGCTATTTGAATAATTATCAATATGCGCACCCCATTCTTCAACGCTACGGCATGCATGCCATGCTATTTTTAATTACGCAATATATACACGATGGACCACTACGCCCGACCATGCTCAATGGCGCCGATCAAGCGTATAGCCCAGGGCACTATGAATGTAAAAAGCTGATCGCTGAGGGTAGAGCCAATGAGGTGATGCTACGTTGGGAAGAGGTGCGCGCCATGCAAGCGGCGGATAGCTTTGAGTTTCACAGTCATACCCACACGCACAATCGTTGGGATCTAGCCGCCGACAACGCGAATAAAAACCGTCATATTCGTGAGGATCTACTGCAATCACAACACGAGTTCCAAACCCATCTGGGCGCCGTCAGCGATCATCTATGCTGGCCACAAGGCTACTTTGATAAAGACTATGTTGCTATTGCCAAGGCATTAGGCTTTAACTATCTCTATACCACCGACGCCTACGGCATGAATCAGGCACATGGTGCAGCTGACCATATTTATCGAATTGCCGTCCGTAATCGCCCAGGGCTATGGCTGGGGCAACGCTTATGGTTAGCAAGCCATCCGCGACTAGGACCGCTATATAATCAAGCAAAACTAGAGAAAAAACAGCGTCGTGAGCAAAAACGCTTAGCCCGCCAGGGTGAGGCTTCTTAAGTCGATCACTAGACTTGAGGCAAGTAAGCAAAAGGCCACCCGCAATGGGTGGCCTTAAGCGCTTAAACAAGGAAAAAACTACTCGACGCGCTCAAAAATAGCGGAGATACCCTGACCACCACCAATACACATCGTCACTAAGGCGTATTTACCACCGATACGATGTAATTCATGTAGTGCCTTGGTCGTAATAATGGCACCGGTCGCACCGATAGGGTGACCCAAACCAACGCCACTACCGTTAGGATTAACCTTAGCAGGGTCTAAG
The DNA here is from genome assembly GCF_001808505.1 of Oligella sp. HMSC09E12. NCBI lineage: Bacteria > Pseudomonadati > Pseudomonadota > Betaproteobacteria > Burkholderiales > Alcaligenaceae > Oligella > Oligella sp. HMSC09E12. Next base: position 18,410 of record NZ_KV793543.1, on the reverse strand, counting down.
CCTAAAGACTTGGACACGGCTAAGGCTTGAGCTGCGAAAGCTTCGTTTGCCTCAATCACGTCCATATCCTCAACGCTAAGGCCTGCTTTTTTCAACACTTTTTCAGAGGCTGGTACCGGACCAATACCCATGATTTCAGGATCCACACCAGCGTGAGCATACGCCACTAAACGGGCTAAAGGCTTGGCGCCGTGCTTTTTCACTGCCTCTTCGCTCATTAATACTACGGCGGCTGCACCGTCATTAATACCGGAGGCATTACCCGCAGTCACGGTACCATTTTCTTTAACAAACACCGGACGTAGCTTAGCTAAACCCTCTGCCGTCACGTCACCGCGCGCATGCTCGTCGGTATCGAATACGACCTCACCCTTGCGCGTTTTGAGCGTGATAGGCACGATTTGCTCTTTGAAATAACCGTTCTCAATAGCGTGACGGGCACGACGGTGAGACTCAACCGCTAAGGCGTCCTGCTCTTCGCGTGTGATATTGTACTTCTTGGCAACGTTTTCAGCGGTCACACCCATATGAATCACTTCGAAGGGGTCAGTTAAGGCACCGGTCATCATATCCACAACCTTATTGTCACCCATACGCGCACCCCAACGTAAGCTAGGCGTGATATAAGGACCACGGCTCATCACCTCAATACCACCGCCGATTGCCACATCCGCATCGCCCAGTTTAATCGCCTGAGCAGCTGAAACAATGGCTTGTAGACCGGAGCCACATAAACGGTTAACGTTCATGGCGGGGGCGTCCTTGGTCACACCCGCATTCACAGAAGCTAATCGAGATAAATACTGGTCTCTAGGCTCCGTGTTAATCACATGACCAATCACCACGTGATTCACATCATCCCCCGTGATACCCGCTTTTTCAATTGCGGCTTTGATCACGGCAGCGCCTAACTCATGTGGTGGCATATCCTTTAAACTACCACCGAAACCACCAATGGCGGAGCGCATTGCTGACACTACATAGACTTCTGACATACCAATCTCCTCAGAAAGTTAATACAAAATAATTTAGTCCAGGCAAACATACTCAATGGCTGAATAAAAACCACCCAGCATAAAACTAAACTATCAAATTTATATTACACGATTAAGAACAAAATACCCCACTTAAATAAGCGGGGTAATGAATTTGTATTAACTTATTTGTCGCCAAGCTCTAAAAGCGATAAATCGAAGCAATACCGGTATCCGTCGGCATATACTGACTTGGGATAATTTTCACATCGCCACCGCGACGTAGCACCATTTCAGCCAAATCATCTAACACATCATCGGCATTGGGGTCGGAAAAGTCCGCCACTAACTCAACCTTACGGGCTTCACGATCAATTTTGCCGGCAAGCTTTTTCTCGGCATCAACTAACAAAGTATCCACCCGACCATCTAGAATTGCCGCCAAGGTGCGATCAAGGTCGCCATTGGCAAGACCTGTGCCGTGCGCTTGTTGAAAACGACTAATTTCCTCCTGCACCCGTTTGGCCGCTACTGGTTCCACGATCGCCCACGCTTTTTCAAGCAATTGCTCTTCACTTAAAGCGCTCGGATCAACATGAATCTCTTGCTCCAAAACATATGGGTTTGCATTGTGCTTGCGGAAAGCGCCCAGGTTTTCAGGTAGCCCCACTAGCACCACAGGCAGTTTGGCATTTTTGCTGATATTGTTATGCAAAGCACGTGCCACCACTCCTAAAAAGCGCTCTTTATCCGCCTGTACAGCGTCTTTACGACCACCTTGATAGCGCAAGGCCTGACGCTGACGATAGGATGGACCTAAGCCATAGGAGGAGCTCGGTATCATTGGTGCCGTTTCGTCGTAGGTATCATCAATATGCTCAGGGAAGCCCTCAGCAAAAATCACCTGATCCAGACCCTCACGTGTGCCCTCATACATCTCAATATCGGTACGGGTAATGCAAAGCACCTGGAAGCGATCTTGCGTCTGCGTAATGCGTAACAAGGGCTTTAAGTGAAAGGAATCAGACACAACAGCAAAGGCTTCGGGCTGACGCTGCAAGGTAAATACCTCAAAATGAGTTTCATCCGCCAAAATTGCTAAGCCATCTAAGACCTGACGCTGCCAAAAATCATGATTATCAGCCAACTGCTGAAAAGGTTGCATCAGCGACTCGATCTCACTTTTAGCATATTTCTCTGCCAAGGATTGCTCTAATGTCTTGAGCAAGTTTTTGTAGCGAATCAGATCCTGCTGATTTTCAGGGTGGCTCCGGTGTGTCGGTTGGTACAAAGATAAGCAAGGTCCCTCGTGCCTTTCTAAAAAATAACTCAGGCTTTGAAGATTAACTGGTTGCATCGTACTCTCCTTATTATGTAATTTGTGAAAAACCTCAATCAAGGCCGTGATATCAGCTATCACTAGTTATCCGCTGATTACCTATGAGCGGTGGTCCTGCGACTTGGAAATCACTTTGCTAAGACCTTGTACTAGCTTACGCGTGGCCTCAAGAATAGCAATCTGAATATCCTCTGAGCGATGCTCAGCCACCACTGGCTTCATTGCCGCTACCCGAGCCTCAACCAAGCAACGCTTATCAGTAGCACCGGCACGTGTTTCACTATTGACATCCGACAGATGATATTCAACGCGAGTTAGATGTGCTGCTTGATGCTTTAACTCCTTCGCCGCGATCGCCTCAATGCGTTGAACTAATGCCTCGCTACGTGTGGTGTGCCTGTCAGTATTAACTAAAATTTGCATAGAACCTCCTTGAACTACTGCGTTTTATTATTACTCTATTATTACTAAAGATTGAGCATTAAGCCAATCCGTAGCGCATGATTTACTCCTTTGGATCGACTATATTTTGATCAATAACAATTAACGCTGAGGCAAATAGTAGCTAATTTCTCAAGGACTTAACGCAACGCTCGGCACGATCATAACGTCGCTTGCGGTTAATATGGTACTTACAAAGTTTTGCAAAGACTTAAGTTTTGAGTCGATTATTTAAGCCTCAACTAAACACCATCTGCTACATTACAAAACATCCATGAATCACATGAAGCGATCGTATATGACTATGTTTAAGCCAGTGAAGCATCTCATCCAACAAAGCTTATGCCTACCCCTATTAACACTCAGTATGGTGATGCCAGCCAGTGCCGCTGCACCCTATCAGGCAATTGATTATGTCGATGCAGAGTTTGCCGTGTCCTATAACCAGGCCGCTGCAGGCGGTACAGCCAAGCTAACAATTCGTCAGCAGCATAATCATTATGATGTGAATTTCAACATCCAGCATAGCCTCTTAAAGGCAAGGCAGCAGGCGCATTTCAGTGCTGAGGGTTGCGACATCACGCCCCAGTCCTATGGCGCCAGCACGGAAGCGACATTTAAAGGCAGGAGCCAGGAAAATTTAGGCTTTAACTGGGCAGATAAAATCGCTACTCGCCAACATAATAAAGACGGCGATACCAGCTTTCAGCTCACACAAGCTTACTATGACCCAATAAGCTTATACTTCAAAGCCCGTTGCGATTTGATGGCGGGTAAACAGCAACTCAGCTACCCTCTTATTTATAAAGGCAAAGAAAGTACCCACCGCTACCAGGTGGTTGGTACCGAAAAGGTCAATACGGGTATGGGTGAATTTGAGGCCTTGGTGGTAGAACGCCAGCGCCGCAACAAAAACCGTCGCACCACCTTTTATGTGGCGCCAGCGCTGGACTATTTAATTGTTAAGATCGAGCATCGTGAAAGTAGCCTCGCTACCGTCAGCATGACCTTAAAACGTATGGATTATCGACTCAAATAAAAAAACGCTCCCAACCACTAAGATTGAAAGCGCTTTAAAACTAAATTAAAAAATCGCCTAGCGACCCGCTTTGAGCTCAGCCCAGAGACGTGTTTGTAATCGCAGCAACTCCATGGACTGGGGTTGCATCAAAAACAGCGTATCACGCACTTCCTGCGGTGGATAAAGCATCGGGTCGTTAGCAATTTCGGGCTTCACGAACTTTTTGGACTCCAAATTGGCATTGGCAAAGAACATCTCATTGGTAATCTCTGCGTGCACTTCGGGGGTTTCCATGTAGTTAATAAAGGCCATGGCATTATCAAAATTAGGGGCGTTTTTAGCCACTGCCATCATGTCCATCCAAATCAATGCGCCACCGCGCGGGATCACGTAGGCAATTTCATAAGGACGATTCGCCTCTTTGGCACGGTCAGCGGCAATATAAATATCACCATCGCCCGCATAGACTAAACACACATCATTTTGCGCCAGCTCCTCAATATGGGCGGCAGGGCTAAAATGCTTAATATAAGGACGAATCGATTTTAAGACCTCAAAGGCCGCTAAATAATCATCCGGATCTTGAGAGGCCGGATCCTTGCCCATGTAGTTAAGTACCGCAGGGAAAATCAAACCCGCTTCATCGTACAGCGAGATGCCACAGCTAGCGAATTTTTTGGCCTTTTCTGGATCAAATAAATTACCCCAATCCATTAGGTCCACATCCTCACCTGCAACTTCCTTGGCGCGGGTCACGTTATAGCCCAAGCCCAAGGTCCCCATGGCCCAAGGCACTAAGTATTCATTGCCCGGATCGACCTCCTCCAAGATCTTCATAATCTCAGGATCCAAGTACTTTAAATTAGGTAGTTGAGACTTATCGAGCTTTTCTAAAAGACCCGCTTCAATCTGGCGCTTCGCGTAGTAACTACTGGGAATCACCACATCATAACCGGAATTACCAATCAGCAATTTGGTTTGTAAGACGTCATTATTATCAAAGGTATCAAAATTTACCTTGATGCCGGTACTGCGTTCAAAGCCTGGAATCGTATCCTCTGCCACGTACTCCGCCCAGTGATAAATATTTACCACCCCCTTATCCTGAGCCGCTGCGCCGTAATTCACCGCAAATAAGGCGCCTGCCATGGCAATGCCTTTTATTAATTTATTAAACTTCATCGTATCCCCCCTTAATCAAGATGGACCAAACTACTTATAAAAATAAAAGACAATGCTGTCTTAAAAAACGGATCGATTTTATTTCATTTTCCTATCATAAAGGCTGCAATAGTGCGATTTTTAATAAAAAATATCAGCCCACTGGCGTACTAGGACGTAGTGGGCTCAGACGCTACTGTAGAAACGGCAATTGCGTAAAGATTTGCAGCACAGTGGCGTTAATTAAATCCACAAAAAACGCACCCACGATGGGCACTAGCAAAAATGCCTTATAGGAAGGACCGTAGCGGTCGGTCACGGCCTGCATATTCGCCACCGCCGTGGGCGTAGCACCCATCCCGAAACCGCAATGACCTGCCGCTAAAATCACCGCATCATAGTCCTTGCCCATGACCCGATAGGTGATCAAAATCGCATAGCACATCATTAGTAATACTTGCACCGCTAAGATCACCAATACGGGCAAGGCCAAATCCACTAACTCCCACAACCGCAATGAAAGCAAAGCCATTGCCAAGAATAAAGAAAGTGAGGCGTTACCAAAGACATCAATGGCCCGATCAAACATATCGAAGCTAAAGACATGAGTCAGGATATTACGTAGAATCACACCGCACATTAAGGCCCAAACAAAGGTCGGCAATTCAAACGCCGTGCCCTTGGCCACATTCGTCATCACATCGGCAAAAGCCAAACAAGCCGCAAAGAGCGCCAAGGTCTCAATGGCTGAGGAAGCGGTGATACGACGAATCTGATCCGGTTTATCAAAGAGCGCATCATCATAGCCATCATCATCCTCATCGTGACGCGTATTGTAAAGCGAGGTCTTTTTAGCTTGCTGCTCCAACGGGGTCAACTCCGCTGGTTCAGGTAGGCGCTCGCGCTGCATTCTTTTTAAAAGAAACTTAGCCACTGGGCCACCAATCATACCGCCAGCAACCAAACCAAAGGTAGCGGTAGCGACTCCCAGGGTAGTCGCACCGACAATGCCGTATTGATCCTCTAAAATCGGTCCCCAGGCCGCTGCCGTACCATGCCCGCCGGTTAAGGTAACGGAACCAGTGACCAGACCCATCAAGGGATCCAGCCCAACTAAAGAGGCCATGGCGACACCCACCATATCCTGCACAATAATCAGACCTGAGACCGTAAAACTAAAAATCACCAGGGGCATACCGCCCACTTTGAGACGCTTGAAATCAGCACTTAAGCCGATGGAAGCAAAGAACATCAGCATAAAGGCGGTTTGCAGCGCCCCATCGAACTTAAAGGAGATGCCAAAGAAGTACTTCAGCAGCATCACAATACAACTCGCTAACAATCCGCCCGCCACTGGCTCGGGAATATTATAAGACTCCAAAAACTTAATGCGACGGGTCAAGATACGACCTAAGAGCAGCACTAAGGTGGCCAAAATTAAAGTGTAATAGCCATTTAGTACAATTTCCATCATATACCTCGTTGTTATTCACGCTATGCCACAGTTTAAAACACTCTCGGCAAAATGCGAAATTTAAATTTAAACTGCTGTCTTATCCTGCTCGTACTTTACCTAGGGTTACCTAGCATTTGTGCTAATGTTAAATCAGCCCGATTTACCCTATGCTTTAATACATAGCCATTCATTCATCTTTATAGTTTTAGTTTAGCGCATGAGTTCTTATTACAAACTGCTTAACCGTACAATTCAGGACGATGGCACGGTGGTTGCCAACTATCAACCCACTATCCACAGTCAGGGCGCGTGGAATGCACATGAGCAGCATATGGCCCCTGCTTCTGGTGTGATGAGTTATGAGTTAGAGCTATTTCAGCCGCGTGACGATATGATTTACGGTCGTTTAGGCTTTGATATTTTGGGTTTGATCCCGCTTAAAGACTTCACCATCACGACGCGTAATATTCGCCCCGGCAAAACCATTGAGCTGATTGAGAGCAGCTTAAGCTGTGAGGGTAAGGTCGCCATTGTACTCCGTGCTTGGCGGGTGATGAGAAATGACACGAGCACGGTAGCAAGTGTGGCGGATGAACCAATCACCCCACGCAATGAGATGGTCGAGTGGACGGCACTCAAAGGGGTCTGGGCCGGCGGCTATATTGCCTCCATTAGCGATCATATCCGCAGCAACCGTGAGCGCCGTCCAGGATGTGCGCAAGTCTGGTTGAGTAATGATCTCGCCATGGTGGAGGGTGTTGCAACCAGCTCCTTTGTGAAGTTAATGGGCATGGTTGACACCAGTAACGGGGTGGCGGTGTCGCAGCAGTCGCCCTTTAGCCATATGTTTCCTAATGTTGATCTGCAAATCCACCTATACCGTCTACCCCAAGGTCAATGGTTAGGCCTTAATACTCGCCAACAATATGGCGCCCAGGGCGTGGGTCTCACCACCTCGATTCTATACGATGAGGTAGGTCCCTTTGGTCATAGCGAGCAGATCCTCACCGTGCGCCCTATGCCTATTAAGGCTTAGCGACGGGCAGCCTCCTCCCACACGGCGGCCCAACCAAGCGACAACTCGGCGGCACGTTCGGCCGCCATCACCAAACTATCTTCTCGGGCAATGCTTTGACCGGCAATATCAAAGGCGGTGCCATGATCCACCGAGACACGCACTACCGGCAAACCGACCGTGATATTTACCCCCTGATCACCATACACCGCTTTAAAAGGTGCATGACCCTGATCGTGATAGCACATCACTAAAAAACGCCAACGTTGATCGCGCACAGCTTGAGGCCAAATCACATCCCCTGGGATGGGACCATGTAAATTAATCCCTCGTGCCCGACCTCGCTCAATGGCAGGCAGAATAATGCTCGACTCCTCGGTACCGAACAGATTATTTTCTCCCGCATGTGGATTTAGACCGGCCACCGCAATGGCTTCACCCTCACGCCCCAAGGCTTTGGAAAAGGCATGCACCAACGCAAAGATGGCATCAAAACGCGCTGCTGTGCAGTCCTCAACCGCCTGCTTCATGGATACATGGGTGGTGGCATGAAACACAAATAACTCACCGCTAGAGAGCACCAGTGAAAAATCCTCCACCCCGAACTCATGCGCTAGCAGCTCGGTATGCCCTGGCCAATGATAACCCCCCAGATGCATGGCCTCTTTATTTAAGGGGGCGGTGACAATGCCGTCCACCTCACCGGCACGAGCTAAGGCACAGGCCTTTATCACAAACTGCGCAGCAGCTGCACCGGCACGTGCATCTACGGTAGCCAGCTGCACCTCGGCTAAGCTTGTCCCCACCTGTATCACCTCAATACTATCGGGCGCATTAATAATCTCTGTGGGGCTTTGCACCTCACGCACCACCGCCGCATCAAAACCGATTTGCTGTGCTGCTTTTTGCAAAGCAGCGACATCCCCTATCACCACAAAACGCGCTTTAAGCCGCAGATGAGGGTGCTTTAGCAGCATTTTTGCAGTGACTTCGGGACCGATACCGGCGACATCACCTAAGGTGACCGCCAGGATGGGTAAGCGCTTTTGAGTAGACACGATGGCTGTTCCTTGTAGCAAAAAATCAAAGGTATCGTTATTTTACACCTGCGCTATTAAAAACAAAAATGCCCATGGTTATCATCAAGCATGGGCTTGTCAACTGGCTCATCGTGTCCTGATCAAAGCTCTGCTTGCTTAATATGCATATGCCCGCTTTCCAAATCCAAACTGGTACGCAATAAAAACTCGCGCGGATAGGGGTTACACCACATCATGCCCTTAATAATCAAGGTCAATACATTATGATGCTCAAGGTGATTAGCCTCATTAATAAACTTGACACTTAAAGTATCTCGCTGTAGGCGAGGTTCAAAATTCACAATGCAATCATAAATTGCATTTTGTAGACTAATGTGATCGATTTCTGACATGCGGCGACCTGCCAGTGGAGCGACCCCAAAATTAATGGTGGATTTTTTGACCTCATCTAAGCCCTCCAGCTCCACAATCGACTCAAGATTAACGGTATTTAATAACCACGCCAAATCCCGTAGAATAGCGGCACGCAGCACCTCATAATCCACCTGCAGGCCAGTATTTACTTCATTTTTTTTATGGGGTGCATGATCGGTTAAGCGATCAAATAAGGCCGGTTGTAAACGATCTTTAACGGCTTGCTGCTGACGTCGTTCGCTAGCCGTTTTTTTGCGTTCCTGATATTCAATTACCATGGCTATATAAGAAAATGACGCTAAGGTCAACTGCCCTTAGCGCCTAACACTACTCGATCAAGCAAAACACGCTTGGCAATTAGGCCACCGTTTTGTTTTGTTTGATATCGTAAGCAACCACAGACTCAGCGCCTTTACCGCCGCGGTCAGTTTGCTCCCAGTACTGCTGCTTGATTTTAGCAGCTTGGAAAGCGTAGCTTACCATCATTGCGTCACCTTCTTGATCACCAGTGTACTGAACAGAAGTCACTAATACATCTTCTAAAGTGATGCGAGAGTATTCAACTTGCTCACCGCCGGCTTTACATACAGAAAGCTCAACTTTGGCCAAGTGCTTACCAGTTGCACAATGCTTTAAAACAGCAGGCGCAGCACGATCAATGCGTGCAAACACGTGTAAATCGTTAAAGCTGGCTTTACCGGTACCGCCACCACCGCCAGTTGACATTGAACCAGGCTGAGTAGCGCCCCAAGAGAAAGACTCGATATCACTCCAGTCTTTGTGCTGAGAATCTTTAGATTCACCGTTAGCGCCTTCAATTTTCATAAACATAGCAACTGCCATTTCACTCTCCTTAAGAAATGAGATAATTAAATTTAAGATAAAAAGCTACTTACTGCACATAATAGATACGCAAATCAACTGCTTAATGAATTCCATAAATTAAGCCAGCTCCCACGAAATCCAACAAAATTCTAACGTTCAAAAATGACATTTAGATGACTGAATTATGTCAATTTAATGATTTTTGTCATATTACAATTAACAAAGAGTGACCTTGATAAAGGCGGGCCCAAGCTCGCTCTGACCGCATCGAAGTGGCTGGTTAGACAATCCCAGTGTAATACGGTAGACTGATGACATCTTGTCGGGGTGCCTGTAGCAAGCGCTATCACACTACAGGCTGAGATGACACCCGTGAACCTGATCCAGTTCGTACTGGCGGAGGAAATAAGATGCGCCACCCTAGATCTGTACACCAGCGCCTTTCCTCCCCCCATGTGCTGATATGTATCACGACAAATATAACCTCACTAGGGCATAGGAGCGTCTCTTTATATGTCACCAGGAATTCGTTTGCAGGAGATTGGCCTGAGTTATGCCGATAAACCGCTGTTTACGCAATTAAATGCGCATTTCAAGGGTGGCTGTTGGCATAGTATTCTTGGTCGTTCAGGCGTCGGTAAAAGTAGCCTGTTAAAAAGCATGGCGGGTTTGTTGAGTAACACCACGCTTGCGGGTTCAGTCAGCGCTGACGATCATCAGCCACTACAGGGAAGAATTGCCTGGATGGCTCAGGGCGACTCGCTGCTACCATGGCTTAATGTTCAAAACAATGTACTGCTCGGTGTGCGCTTACGCAAAGAGCGCTCAAAACAAGCCCTCGCTCGTGCCCAAGCGCTGCTCAGACAGGTTGGTTTAGACGGCTTAGGTGAGCGCATGCCCCATCAATTATCGGGTGGGCAGCGCCAACGTGTAGCCTTGGCTCGAACCCTGATGGAGGATAAGCCCGTGGTACTGATGGATGAGCCCTTTTCTGCGTTAGATGCCATCACGAAGCTACAGCTACAAGACCTAGCCGCCGAACTGTTGCAAGATAGAACGGTGGTCTTGATTACCCATGATCCTCTGGAGGCCTTGCGTTTGAGCGATGAGGTGTGGGCAATGACTGGACGACCGGTCAGCTTGGATAGCCTGTTCACTATTGATATACCTGCGCCACGCGCTTTAGAGGATGCTCGCATCCTAGCGTGGCAAGGTGAGTTATTAAACTTCCTGCAGCACGATCTTGAGGAGCCTACCCATGAGTAAGCATCGAATCTCACCTGGGCTGCGCTTGTTGTTGGTAACGCTCAGTCTGTTTTTATTTTGGCAAATAATTGTCTGGGTCACCAAGACGCCGCACTTTATTTTGCCAGGACCCATTCGTGTATTTAAGGTGTTGTGGGCTCAGCGCAGCTTAATTGCTGAACATTCCCTAGTGACTTTAGCAGAAATTCTCCTAGGTATGGCCTTGGGTTGCTTGCTTGGTTTTCTGAGTGCGATGCTGCTACAGTGGTCCCGCACCCTCAGTTCATGGTTGCTGCCTATCCTGATTGTGAGTCAAGCCATTCCAGTGTTTGCCCTTGCTCCCATTTTAATGTTGTGGTTTGGTTACGGTATGCTTTCAAAGGTCGTGATGGCGGCGCTGATTATCTTCTTCCCGGTCACTTCTGCCTGTTATGACGGCTTACGACGCACCTCAGGTGATTGGCTAGCGTTGGCACATACCATGGGTGCCAGTAAATCGCAGCTGCTCTGGCAAATTCGCTTGCCTGCCGCCATGCCTTCATTGGCTTCCGGTCTACGGGTAGCAGCCGCTACTGCACCTATCGGCGCAGTGATTGGCGAGTGGGTGGGTTCCAGCCAAGGCTTAGGCTATTTAATGCTACACGCCAATGCCCGTATGCAGGTGGACACGGTTTTTGCTGCCTTGATCGTGCTGGCGAGTTTATCTTTACTATTGTATTTCAGTGTGGACTACCTATTGCGTCGACTGATTTATTGGACGACTTAAGACGTTTTTAATCATACTTTTAGGAGGGGATTGATGAAATCTTTATTTTCACGTAAAAAATTGCTCGCTGCAGGTGCTTTGAGCCTGCTAATGAGTACGCAAGCCTTGGCGGAAGACAAGCTGACTTTGTTGCTTGACTGGTTTGTAAACCCAGATCATGCGCCGATTATTATTGCGGAGAAAAAAGGTTATTTTAAGGATCAGGATTTAAAGGTGGATATTCAGGAGCCCGCCGATCCGTCCATGCCCCCTAAACTCGTGGCAGCGGGCAAGGCCGATATGGCGGTGACCTATCAGCCGCAATTACATATGCAGATCGATGAGGGTTTGCCGCTTACTCGTGTTACTACTCTGATTGCAACGCCTTTAAATACCTTGGTGACACTTAAAAGCAGTAACATCAGCTCGATTGCCGATCTTAAGGGTAAAAAAATCGGTTTTTCCGTTAGTGGCTTTGAAGATGTATTGTTGAGCGTGATGTTGCAGCATCACGGCCTGACAATGGATGATGTTGAGCTAGTCAATGTGAACTGGTCACTCTCGCCCTCATTGATTACCGGTAAGGTGGACGCTGTGATTGGCTCATACAGAAACTTTGAATTAAATCAGCTCGATATCGAAAATCATCCTGGTCACGCTTTTTATGTGGAAGAAGAAGGTGTCCCGACCTATGAGGAGCTAATTATCGTAGTAAATAATAAGGACCGTGATCATGATAAGTATCGCCGCTTTAATCTTGCCTTAGAGCAAGCTGTACAATTTATTGTGAATCACCCTGATGAGGCGTGGACCTTGTTTAAAGACTACAAACCTGCCGAGTTGGATGATGAGTTAAATCGTCGGGCATGGAAGGATACCCTAACACGCTTCGCTTTACGCCCAGGGGCGCTGAGCGAGCGCAGCTATGAGGCCTTTGCTAAGTTTATGCAGGAGCAGAAGCTGATTAAGCAGGTGCCCACTGCTGTTGCAGACTATGCGATTGAGCCTTAAATTTGGCGTGATTTAAACTAGGCAAAGCGTCTAGAATAAATCGAGATAAGGTGTATGAGTATGAGGCTGATACACCTTTTTTGTGGGACAGCCAACCCTTCCCTTATCACTCAATGAATTCGCTTAACATCCTAGTAACTCTGGGTATCGCACAAGGTTTAACATGTTTATTCGTGAGAAGAAAAATAAATCAGGCTCCGTTAGTATTCAAATACTCAGCAAAGAAAATGGAAGGAAGCGACTGCTTAAAACCATCGGTTGCGCTAGCGACCGCTTAGAAATTGATGCCTTGAAAATAAAAGCGCAGGAGACGCTGGAGGAGCTGAGTGCTCAATCTTCATCAAGCCACAACGAAGAAGATCAGCAATTTATCAATACCATCGCCTCCCTGAGCAATCGAAATATCCAAACCATTGGTCCTGAGCTTATCTTTGGTCGTATCTATGATGACATCGGTTTTCATCAGATTAAGGATGAGCAATTTCGTCATCTGGTGATGGCTCGACTTGCCTTTCCCTTAAGCAAGCTAAAAACCATTGACTACCTTCGACGCTATCAAGGCAGCAAGTTAAGGATTGAGGTGCTATATCGCTACTTGGATGGTCTAGCAAATAAACACAAGCCACGCCTTGAGCAGATTGCTTTAGCGCATGCCTTGCGGATGCATGATGCTGTGCTTAATACGGTCTTTTACAAAATCACACGCTTACATTACGTGAGTGAGGATGAAGATGATTTAGCTCGTATCAGCTCTCTCAACATCACTAAAGCTCAACATCCAACCATTTATTTAGGTCTATTAGTGAGTGCCAATGGCTATCCCATTAGCTATGACATCCTGAAGGGTAGGAGCTTTGAAGGCACTTGTTTAACCACCTGGTTGGAGGCGCTAAGCAGCAAATTCAATATTGGCAAGCCCATCGTGATGGCAGCCAGTGGTCTGCTCTCGCAAGGGCAGATTAAGGCCTTAGAAGACAAAGGGTATGACTATCTAGTAGGCGCTAACTTAGCGAGCAAAACAAGCGAAAAAAATAACATGGCTAAGCTGAGCTGGGAGGATGGTGAGTCTAGAAGCTTTGACCTCCCCGCTCAACAACGCCTAGTTGTACACTATAGCGCAGAACGGGCGCAGCGGGATGCGGCAAATCGTCGCAAAGGACTCAAGCGACTGCAACAAGGTATTCTCACTGGCGCCTTAACAGAGAAAAATAGTAATCAGCGAGGCTATAACAAGTACCTCAAACCTCATGTCGATGGCTCCGTTGAGATTGACTGGCAACGCTATGAAGCAGATGCTGCGTGGGAGGGTTTGCGAGCTTATCTCACGAACTCGAGCTTAAAGGATGAGGAATTACTAAGCCAGTATGGACAACTGCAGCAGATTCAAAAAGCCTTCCGTCTATCCAACACCGATCTTAGCGTCGCTCCTATCCACCATCGTTTGGAGAACAGAATCTGCGCTCATCTCGGCATTGCCTTTAGCGCCTACACAATCCATCAACGCTTAGACACAGCGTTGCGACAAGCAGGCTCAACCCTCTCGCTCGACAAGGCGGCAGAGTTAACCCAGACGATGTACCAGGTTGTGCTTGACTTAGCTGCTAGCAAACAAAGTCAGACGATATTACTAGGTATGGATGCGCAACAACAAGCGTTACGGAATATCTGCGAGAAACACTTCAAGTGATCGCTCCTGCCGCCCACCAGGAGCGCAGGAGCTAAGCTTAATTTCAATGCCTTACCATTGATAGCCGGCGCCAATCGTACCGCCCGCCCCACCACGTGCGGAAGTGTTGGCACTGCCTTTTAGGACCCACTTACCGTTCGCACTGACCGTGGACACCCCAATCGCCATGCCGGACTCACCTCGCCATACACCACCGGCAATCGCTACCATACTCTTACCCGGCAAGTAGGCTTGAGGTAAACCAGCTGCCGCCATCGCAG
>NZ_KV793543.1:0-3756 GCF_001808505.1 Oligella sp. HMSC09E12 | reverse complement strand
AGGCTTGAGGTAAACCAGCTGCCGCCATCGCAGCCGCAATACCGGCATTGGCACGGTTATTATTACGTTGAATATCGTCTCGATTTGCGTCAATCTGTTGCTGTAGCTTGTGATTGGCCGCTGACAATTGTTCAACGTTAACCGCATCCGTTCCAGCAACACCAGGGGCGACGTTTGTTATGCGGTTATTATTCATATTAATACCGTCTTTATTAATCACCGGGCCACCGTTATTAACGCTGATGCTATCGGCATTCACGGTGCTTGCGGTGAGACTATTCAGCGTCACGTCTTGCTTTAAGCTAATCTCGATTTTGCCCGAATTATCGGTTCCTGTTTGAGCTACCGAAATATTACTATCGCCAACAAAGGTGACTTTACCGTTAGAGCCAATCTTTGAGGTATTGCCATTTGCGTCGGTAACGCTCCAAGGTGCGCTTGTATTGTTCCCAGCGTTTCCAATCTTCGTGTCTAGCGCATTTAATGCGGCGTTAACGCTGTTATAAGTGTTACCGTCCACATTCAATTGGGTGATTAACTTGCCGCCTTCAAACTTGGATTCACCGCCCATGCCAGCAGCAACGCTTTTAGCAAATTCATCAATATTTGGACTTGAACCACCACTATCTACTGATGCCTTAAGTTGTTTGAGCTGAGCTACGTTCACCGCATCTGTATCATTCAGACCAGCTGCCACACCAGTGATCTGGCGGGTGATGTTATTGGCTACATCACCTACACTGACCGCCGCAGCGGTTGATGTCCAGGCGATATTCGTAGTTTTGTCATTGCCTGCGTACGGAGTTTGAGTCGACTGGTCCCAACCGGTAATGCTTTTGTCAGTATTAGCCACGGAAGCTATACCCAAGGCAACGCTACCTTCTATCTCAGCTTTGGCGCCAACTCCCACTGCGGTAGCTTTGTTGGCCACAACGCTATTGTTACCGATGGACACTGCTTCACTGATATTATCTAGTGTGATGTTATTGCCCATTAGAATGCTGTCTGACACCGTCGTCAACTCCTGCTCATTACCCGTTACAAAGGAGTTTTGAACATCGTCTAGCACATTCTTCGCCCCAGCAACAAACACACGCTTAGTGTTCTCAACTTTATTTCCAAAACCTTGTACGGACGAAAGTTCGGTATTTTTCACACTACTGTGCATGCCCGTCAGGAAAAGGTTTTTGCCATTGTCGACAGTATTGCCGGCACCGATGACTCCAACTTGGCCAAGTTGGGTTTTGCTATCACGCAGCTTATCCCCAATGCTAGAGGCCGCAGTAGGCTCAAACATACCTACGTCTATCTGGTCGTTATAAGAATTCTCGACTTTGTTACCGTAACCGCTGATGATTACACCATTGCTTTCCTGCACCTCATTGGCCGCACCAGACACAATAACCGCAATACTGTTGTACTTCTTGGTATTTGTGGTCTTATCCATGTTGCCCACAGTATTATAGGAACCAGTTATCTGGGAAAAAGCGCCCTGGGCAGCCCAATCCCGCCTGCCGAAAAATCCACCCGTCTTAGCGTGTTGATTAATCAACAGATCGTTGTTGCTACCAATCACGGTGGAATATAGCGCATGCGTATTTGATTGTGCGCCGATCAGGGTCGAGCCACGTCTGGAAGCACCTTTCTGGTTGCTATGGTTAGCAGGCTTGGTCGGTGTACCAATATTTATCGCTTCATGGCCGGCATACGATTCTTTTCCGATGGCGATCGAACCTTCCACGCCATCACCGACCTGTGCCTTGGTACCAATGGCGATGGCATTCTTATTGTTTCCCTGGTACCACATCGACGCAGTATTACCGATGGCGATATTACTTTCCCCGTTTGCTTTGGCTTCATAACCGATAGCAACCCCTCTTTTCCCGGCTTGTGTCGCTGATAGGCCTGTATTGCGCCCTGTACCAATTGCAACGCCCTCTTCTTCCGCTTTAGTGTTGTAACCTACCGCAATACTGCGAGGTGCACTAGCGATGGTGCTATGACCTACCGCTATGCTGTTGACGCCACCAGCATTAGTCGTTGTACCTCCTAGCGCAATAGCATTTTGACCAAGCTTGCTGGTCGCCCAGGTCTTTGCATTTTGAATCGCTGCATCTATGTCGGCTGCCGTAATACCACTAATCGTCGCAAAACCGCCAGCACCATTAGGTATCTGACATGAATAACTCTTTTTTCCATCTGGACTCGTACAAGTAATGCCCGTCTGACTGCTGATGGACGCAGCGCCATCAACCTGATAATCAGCGCTAGCCGTCATCGGCAAACCACTCATCACCACCAAGGCAACACTGGTCAATGTGCTTCGTGACGACGAACCTGGGCGTTTAGCTTTCGATTTTGCGACTTGCGAGACCGTCACATAGGGGGGGGGTACTCGCTTGCTCGCTCCACACAGTTTTATAAATATGATTCATATACAACACCTTTTTAATTTAAGCTTTGTTGAGAGTGCTTATACGACAGAGCTTGAGAAAATACGTGCTCAGATTCAATCCTGGTTTAGTCCTCAAAAACTAACAGCCTCCACCCCTTAAACCCTATTTCAGACGCTTAAAATCCAAGCTTCTTGTTGTTAAGCATGTATTAATAACTTAGTCGATACTATGCTGCTTAGTTAAAAATCAACGAAGCGGCATCGGTATATACGCATTTTACTATTATTTCAACCCCATCACGCTACCACTACAGCATCTCTTTACGCAATTGCTCTGGTGATTTTATCGACAGCAAGCCGGGCGCTACGTCAAACACGGTTTTAGCACCGTATTGACCTTGCTGATTCATACGATAAGCAGCCCGCGCATAAGCAACGAGTACACTGGATGTAAAACCGGGGTTATCATCCAATTGCAAACCATACTCAATCACTTGATTATGCTCAGGGCATGTATTACCGCTACGGATCACAAAGCCACCATGCGGCATTCGCTGATGCTCTCGCGCTAAGGTTTCCTCATCAATAAAGTGAACGGTGGTGTCATACTCATCAAAGTAGTTAGGCATGGTTTTAATCGTCTGCTCAACCACGGCGGCATCCGCCCCCGCTTGCAGCACCACATAGCACTCACGTGTGTGCTTATCGCGCGTGCTAAGCGTTGGGCGAGTACCTGTACGCACGGCATCCATGGCTTTGGCTGAAGGCAAGGTATACTGCACCCCCGCCTTTACCCCCTCAACGCGACGTATAGCATCCGAGTGACCTTGGCTTAAACCCTTGCCCCAGAAGGTGTAGCTCTCCCCATCAGGCAGCACCGCTTCAGCATATAAACGATTAAGTGAGAATAAACCAGGATCCCAGCCCACGCTGATGAGTGCCGTTTTTTTGGCAGGGGCCGCAGCAGCATCAACACTGGCATAAAACTCAGGAATTCTAGCGTGGGTATCAAAACTATCAACTGTATTAAATAATGCCGCCAACGCCGGCGTCTGTTGCGGCAAATCGTCTTTAGAACCACCACATAGAATTAACACATCGATTTTATCTTGAAAGCGCTTTAGGTCATCCATGGCAAAGACCTTGGTCTGCTCATTGAGCGTCACCAACTGCTCTGGTGGCCGACGGCTAAACACACCAACAAGACTCATATCAGGATTGTGCTGAATGGCGGTCTCTACACCACGACCAAGATTACCATAGCCGACGATACCGATTCGAATAAGTTGGGACACGATTTAACTCCAAATTGAGGTGAATAAACAAGTTGACTTCCTCCCCTCCCTAAAGGGATGGGATTC
>NZ_KV793542.1:0-1288 GCF_001808505.1 Oligella sp. HMSC09E12 | reverse complement strand
AATCGAGTAGGGTGAGGTTTGCACCTCATCCCTCTCACAGAACCGTACGTACGGACCTCGTATACGGCTCATGCACATTACCATTTAGCATATGCGCTAAACACGTAGCCAGTCTCAACTTTCCCCATATCATACAACGTTAAACTATCTAACCACTTATTCGGCATAGCATAGTGAGCTAATGGACTGGCTGAGTTTCTCCAGCGCCACATCGCTATCGACTCAAACGGTGGTTTATAGCCTAATTGTTTAAGTCGTCTATGTAGCCGTTTAGGCTTTTTCCATAGCTTAAGTTGTATGCTGCGAAGCCGTCTTCGCACCCACTGCGCCAGCTCTTTAAAGGTACTTTTCGTGTCGGCAATCCTAAAATACTGAGCAAATCCCCTAAGCAGGGGGTTAAGTTGCTTAATAACGCTCGCTAGCGGTCGCCCACTATTTCGCTTCGTCATCGCCTTAACCTTTTGCTTAAACAGCGACAGCTTCTTAGGCTGTATCTTTGTGTAGTGACTGTAAATCACTACCCCTAAGAAGTTAACTCCTCGCCAGCTCTGTGTGATGTGAGTCTTCTCACCGTTCACCTGTAGCTTAAGGTCCTGCTCAAGTAGTTTAGTAGCCACCTCAAGGGCTCGTTGCGCTCCTTTAGCACTTCGACATAGAATTAAGATGTCGTCTGCATAGCGAACAATCCGATGTCCTCTGTCCCGCATTGCTTGGTCAAAGGCATCGAGATAAATGTTAGCTAATAACGGACTAATGACGCCGCCTTGTGGACTGCCTATATCCGTGGACGCCAATTTGCCGTCAATCATAACGCCGCTTTGCAGGAATTGACGTATCAATTCCAACACGCTGCTGTCTGTGACACGCTTTTTGACTTGTTGGATAATCAGTTCATGGTCAAGGCGGTCAAAGCATTTCGATAAGTCCATATCCACTACGTGCTTAAGTCCGTAGCGTCTTATAAACATCGTTGCTTTGCTAATAGCATCATGACAACTTGATTCGGTCTGTAGCCAAAGCTTGATGGGTGAAATTGCTCCTCAAATATCGGGGTCAGCAATTCATTGACCGCTTGTTGCACTACTCTGTCACGAACACTTGGTATGCCAAGCAACCTAACTCCGCCATCTGCTTTCGGTATCTCTACCCGCTTAACCGGCAGCGCTCGGTATTGTTTCGTTTTGAGTTCATTAAGTAATTCAGCAGATTGTCGTCCAAGCGCTCGCCAAACTGCGCAAGCGTCTGACCATCGATGCCAGCCGCTCCGCCTGCTCGTCTCACCTTCTTG
>NZ_KV793541.1:0-3552 GCF_001808505.1 Oligella sp. HMSC09E12 | reverse complement strand
CACTTAATACTGTTCTTTAACAATTAGGAAGAAGCACAACAAAGTATTCAATGGCAATTGATGTGGTGAAGCGATAAGCAATGATCGATAACGCATCAATCTGTTATGTAGAAGACGGGTTGTGATTGCATATATAACAAATGAAGTTCTCAAATGTTTTGAAAGCGAGCGGATTGAATTGATGTTTCAACGTCAGTTGAAGCACAGGATTCGATACGCAACGACAAAGAATAACCATTTGATGAGCGGCACAACGTTAACTCAAGTAAAGAGCTGGGTGTTGCGGAGTAAAAGGCGCAGCATCTAGAGTGACTATAGCTTATTAAGTTATAGGATCAAGTGACTAAGTGCACATGGTGGATGCCTTGGCGATCACAGGCGATGAAGGACGCGATAGCCTGCGAAAAGCTACGGGGAGTTGGCAAATAAGCATTGATCCGTAGATATCCGAATGGGGAAACCCACTGGCGTAAGTCAGTATCGTATCGTGAATTCATAGCGATACGAGGCGAACCGAGCGAACTGAAACATCTAAGTAGCTCGAGGAAAAGAAATCAACCGAGATTCCGGCAGTAGTGGCGAGCGACCCCGGAGTAGCCTAGACGAGATAGTCTAATGTATAGTCGAACAGCGTGGAAAAGCTGGCCGTAGTAGGTGATAGCCCTGTAGACGAAATGCGTTAGGTGGTACTAAGCGTCAGACAAGTAGAGCGGGACACGTGAAATCCTGTTTGAAGATGGGGGGACCATCCTCCAAGGCTAAATACTCGTGATCGACCGATAGTGAACCAGTACCGTGAGGGAAAGGCGAAAAGAACCCCGGGAGGGGAGTGAAATAGAACCTGAAACCGTGTGCATACAAACAGTAGGAGCCCCCTTTAAGGGCTTTCGGTGTGGTGGCACGCCACATCAAAAGCGATTTTAAGTAGTGAACTAGCTACGTGTAACGTAGTGAGCCAGCTACGAGAGAGTCTTTAAAGGGGGTGACTGCGTACCTTTTGTATAATGGGTCAGCGACTTACATTCAGTGGCGAGCTTAACTGATTAAGGCAGGCGTAGCGAAAGCGAGTTCGAATAGAGCGCATAGTCGCTGGATGTAGACCCGAAACCGGATGATCTATCCATGGCCAGGTTGAAGGTGCGGTAACACGCACTGGAGGACCGGAACCCACTAATGTTGAAAAATTAGGGGATGAGCTGTGGATAGGAGTGAAAGGCTAAACAAATCCGGAAATAGCTGGTTCTCTCCGAAAACTATTTAGGTAGTGCCTCACGTATGGCTGTTGGGGGTAGAGCACTGTTATGGCTAGGGGGTCATAGCGACTTACCAACCCATGGCAAACTCCGAATACCGACAAGTCGAGCGTGGGAGTCAGACAGCGGGTGCTAACGTCCGTTGTCGAGAGGGAAACAACCCAGACCGCCAGCTAAGGTCCCTAAAATTGGCTAAGTGGGAAACGAAGTGGGAAGGCATAGACAGTCAGGAGGTTGGCTTAGAAGCAGCCACCCTTTAAAGATAGCGTAATAGCTCACTGATCGAGTCGTCCTGCGCGGAAGATGTACCGGGGCTAAGCCGGTTACCGAAGCTGCGGGCGTGATTTAATCACGTGGTAGGAGAGCGTTCTGTAGGCCTGAGAAGGTGAGTCGAGAGGCTTGCTGGAGGTATCAGAAGTGAGAATGCTGACATGAGTAGCTATAAAGGGGGTGAAAGTCCCCCTCGCCGTAAGTCCAAGGTTTCCTGCGCAACGTTCATCGGCGCAGGGTGAGTCGGCCCCTAAGGTGAGGCAGAGATGCGTAGCTGATGGGAAGCTGGTTAATATTCCAGCACCGTGTTCAAATGCGATGGGGTGACGGATTGCGAAATGCGAGCGGGCGGTTGGAAGAGCCCGTGACTGGTACTAAGAAGGTGGTTAGGCAAATCCGGCCACGAAATTCAAGGTATTGGTGCGAAGGAGCTACGGCTCTGAAGTTGTAGGCAGTGGTCCCGGGAAAAACCTCTAAGCTTCAGTTTGGACATGACCGTACCGCAAACCGACACAGGTGGACGGGATGAATATTCTAAGGCGCTTGAGAGAACTCAGGAGAAGGAACTCGGCAAATTGATACCGTAACTTCGGGAGAACGTATGCCCCGGTAGCGTGTTAAAGCGTGAAGGGGCCGCAGTGAATCGGTGGCTGCGACTGTTTATTAAAAACACAGCACTCTGCAAACACGAAAGTGGACGTATAGGGTGTGACGCCTGCCCGGTGCTGGAAGGTTAAGTGATGGGGTGCAAGCTCTTGATCGAAGCCCCAGTAAACGGCGGCCGTAACTATAACGGTCCTAAGGTAGCGAAATTCCTTGTCGGGTAAGTTCCGACCTGCACGAATGGCGTAACGATGGCCACACTGTCTCCTCCTGAGACTCAGCGAAGTTGACATGGTTGTGACGATGCAATCTCCCCGCGGCTAGACGGAAAGACCCCATGAACCTTTACTATAGCTTCACATTGGATTGTTAACCGGCCTGTGTAGGAATAGGTGGGAGGCGCTGAAGGCGGGACGCTAGTTTCGCTGGAGCCGTCCTTGAAATACCACCCTGGTTTGTTGATGGTTCTAACCTTGGCCCGTGATCCGGGTTGGGGACAGTGTGTGGTGGGTAGTTTGACTGGGGCGGTCTCCTCCTAAACGGTAACGGAGGAGTTCGAAGGTACGCTAGGTACGGTCGGAAATCGTGCTGATAGTGCATTGGCAAAAGCGTGCTTGACTGTGAGACTGACACGTCGAACAGGTGCGAAAGCAGGACAAAGTGATCCGGTGGTTCTGAATGGAAGGGCCATCGCTCAACGGATAAAAGGTACTCTGGGGATAACAGGCTGATACCGCCCAAGAGTTCATATCGACGGCGGTGTTTGGCACCTCGATGTCGACTCATCTCATCCTGGGGCTGTAGCCGGTCCCAAGGGTATGGCTGTTCGCCATTTAAAGAGGTACGTGAGTTGGGTTTAAAACGTCGTGAGACAGTTTGGTCCCTATCTGCCGTGGGCGTTGGATACTTGACGGAGGCTGCTCCTAGTACGAGAGGACCGGAGTGGACGTACCGCTGGTGTACGGGTTGTCATGCCAATGGCATTGCCCGGTAGCTATGTACGGAAGAGATAACCGCTGAAGGCATCTAAGCGGGAAACTCGTCTGAAGATAAGGTATCCCGGAGGCTAGACCTCCCTGAAGGGTCGTTCGAGACCAGGACGTTGATAGGCTGGGTGTGGAAGTGCAGTAATGCATGTAGCTAACCAGTACTAATTGCCCGTGCGGCTTGATCCTATAACTCAGTAAGTTAGAAGACAAGTGCCGCTAAATAAAAAAACACCTCATACATATACGCAACTCCAAACATAACACCATGACATCTCATTGTGCTTCTTCCTAATTGCTAAACAGCAGTACAAGCTTCGCTTGACGACCATAGCAAGGTGGACCCACTCCTTCCCATCCCGAACAGGACAGTGAAACGCCTTAGCGCCGATGATAGTTGGATTCGCTCCTGTGAAAGTAGGTCATCGTCAGGCAATTTA
>NZ_KV793540.1:0-5695 GCF_001808505.1 Oligella sp. HMSC09E12 | reverse complement strand
AGGCAAACATGCAGCCAATCCGGGACGTGATTGGGTTAGCGCTTTGAAAGCATCCCCGAGTATTAGCAGACTGGATTGGGTTTTATAAACAGCAGCGCCCATACCAGTCCTTGGGCATAAGGTGAGTAACAAGTGCTGGCCCGGTGAGCATATCTATAACACAGACGCTTACACCGATTGTTTACTGCATTAACAATGTTGTGAGCAAGCTTATAAAATCATCTCGAAAATAAATACGGTTAATAGATTTATTAATCAGTTGATATACTTTTCGTATGCAGTTCTCAAAAGGAACTTACCACACAGCCAATAAGTAAATTGTTTTGCTATGATGCTAGCTTAAAAATTAACTCAGCTGTTTTTACTACCTTAACTTCCGATAACGGTGACCATATGGCCTTTGCCAGTTTATTGACTTTGCTTGATGATGTGACAGCTGTTCTTGATGATGTGGCAGTTATGACTAAGGTTGCTGCTAAAAAAACGGCAGGTATTGTTGGTGATGATTTGGCAGTTAACGCAAATCAATTGACCGGTATCGCTGCACAACGAGAATTACCTGTGGTTTGGCAGGTGACGATTGGTTCTTTTATTAATAAGGCGATCATTATACCTACTGCCTGACTCATCTCGTATTTTTCTCCTGTGATGATCACGGTGCTTTTATTGATTGGCGGTGCTTATTTAGCCTTTGAAGGGATGGAGAAGCTTCTGCACAGTTTGAAAGTTAAACAGACGAGCTCCTCTTTGATTGACGTTGAGTCATCAAATGCAACAACAGTATTAAGTCAGGAGGATTTGAAGAGTGAAGAGCGTAGGAAGGTGCGTGGGGCTATTCGTACCGATTTCATATTATCTGCAGAAATTATTATCATCGCAATGGGTGTTGTAGCAAGTATGGGGATTTTGCCCAAAACGCTAGTTATGATTGCTATTGGCGTGGGTATCACTGTATTTGTATACGGTATTGTCGCTTTGATAGTAAAGCTCGATGATATTGGTCTATGGCTTATGCAGAAGAGTTCAAGTATGCTACAAAAAATTGGCCGTGGAATAATTGCTTTTATGCCCATGTTGATGCGGGGTTTAGCGATTATTGGTACGATTGCCATGTTTTTAGTGGGTGGCGGTATTTTTACGCATAATTGGCCGTGGCTTCATGAGCTGGTTGCAAGTGTGGTTGGTCATTCATTGCTAATATCAATCGTGCTTGATTTACTCATAGGTATGCTAATAGGTTTTTTAGTATATATTCTAGTTTCGATGTTTATGAGTTTGCAGCGCACTAAACCCTTATACCTGACCATTGATGAGTAAATAGCTTAATTGACGGTCGATGAGTTTTAGTTTGATATTATTTAGATGAAATTAGCCTCAATAGAAGTCGCTTTGAAAGAGCTAAAATTAGCGAACTATAATGACCAGCACTTTTTGCTCAGCTTATGCCGCTAACGCTTCTCTGATTTCATCTCTTTACTCATGGTCAAATTTTCTTCATCATATCAAATAAGACCTGAGTAGGTTTTTACTGGGTCAATACACGAGATGCCAATACTTATCCACCTCCTAATCAATACCTTAAAAACTCCCGCTGCCACCGATTTGATTAACCGGCACTGGGCTGATGAGGTTAATCTCTGCTTGATGTAGACGGTCTAATATTTCAAATAGAAGTTCACTGCGGATTTTACCTACCATGCGCGCGCTTGGCACATAGCAGGTGGCAGTTAGCATAAGTCCACTAGTATCAATTGCATCAAGGCGCACATAGGGTTCACTATCTTCAAGCACTGATTCATGCTCTGCCATCACAGCTAGTACCATATCAGCTACAATCCGTGGGTTTGTATTGATAGGTAAAGGGAGTTTGATTTGTATGCGACCTCCGCTATTGTCTAGCGTCATATTGCGTACAGCCTTGGTAATAAATTCAGAGTTTGGCACGATCAGCGTTGAGCGGTCAAATAATTGAATTTCAGTGGCACGAATATTAATACGTTTAATATCACCATCATTATTACCTACAACCACCCAGTCACCGACTTTCACTGGTCTTTCTGTTAGTAAAATAAGACCGGAAATAAAGTTTTGCACGATAGATTGCAAACCGAAACCGATGCCGACGGAGAGGGCACTGGCAACCCACGTAATTTTATCAAAGCTTAGTCCCAGGGCACCTAGGATTAAGGCAATGACCAGGACACCACCGAGGTAGCCCGACATGGTTGAAATACTGGATTGCACCCCTTTTTCAAGTTTAGTATTAGGGAAATATTTTTTCTCTAGCCACGTTTTGAAAATCTTTATTAACCAAAAGCCAATAATAAAGATAAAAATGGCACTGATAATACCGCTGGTACTCAAGGCAAAGTTATGTTCAGCCACTAAGCGATTGAGCATCGCCGAGAAATTCGAAAATTCAGTAATATTTGTGCCGAAGGGCAATAATAGGATTCGGATTAATGCATAAATCAATAAAACCTTGGTGATGGCAGATAGCACCACGATAAATTGATTAATGAGGTCCTCGCTGATTGCATACGCCCTAATTAAGTAGTTGCCAAGTAGCGCTTTATTACCAAGCAGGGCATGATACAGGTCATCCGCTAATTTCCACGCAATATAAAAGGCAGAACTGACCAAGACGGTCCACACCAATTGATTCACAATAAATGAGGCCATACTGACATAGCCTGTTAAGGTGATAATTATCGCCACCAAGGAAAGTAGCCAGGCAATCGATGTCAGTGACACAAACCAAAACGGATACTTAGGATTTGTCTCTTCCTCTGTTGGAGTCGTGTCTTCAGTAGGCTCACCCTCTGCAGCGGCTCTTGAGTCCACGAGCTTTTTGTTTAAAGGTTTTCCACCCCGCGATAAGCGAGTAAAAAAGCTGAAGCTCAATAAACACGTCAAAAAGGTAGCCAGTGTATTAACGCTTAGCTCAGTGGTAAAACTCGTGCCGATGTAGTTGCCGCTTATGGTTACGATTTGGTAGCTCAGTGTTAATAAGGCTAATAATGTCGGATAGGGGCTTAAGGCACGTGCCTCATCACCGCTTAAATTAGTCAAGCGCCAGGTATCATGCTTAAGACAAAGCATCGCTTCGCCCATACCGTAAATAAAGGAGGCGAGTAGCATGGCATAAAATATTTGCTGTAAATAGCGTTTAAGTTCAGGATTTAAAATATCATTCCAATTCAATCCCAAGTAAACTAATAAGCACACAAGTCCCATCAATAAGACCCTTAGCAGGAGTTTAGCGAGCGCATAAAAGGAGCGGCGAGCTCTGCCGTTAGGAATAATAGTGATAAGCGCGTAATTCAGCGATTGATTGACATATCGATTAATAAAAACAAAGGCAAAGATACTGAGTAAAATGCCTGTCACTAGTGGCCAACGATTTTCTTTGTTAATGGCTTCTGTGGCAAGAGCGCTTAAGTCATTTTTAAACGCTTGAATACGTGCGGCATCTGTAGACATTGCGAGCGTCCAGTTACGCCAAAAGCTCGGGTTTAACATGCTACGCACTTTTAAAGAAAGTTCGGCTTTGAAGCGCTGACGTCGTTCATTGATAAGTAGCTTTCTTTTTTCTTCCGCCGCACTGATAATTAAAATTAAATGTTTGCGTTGTGCGTCTAATTTGTCATGTTCAGATTGCAGTGCACTGCGTTGCTCATCAATAAATGCAGCTTCGGGACCGGCATTTGATTTGGTGGCTTCGGTGCTTGTGGCTTCGGTCGAATCTGGCGCCTCTGTTTTAGCTGCGCCTGCGGGTGTATTGATGCGATTTAATTTGTCATTTAAATCGACCACTTGCTGCGTTACTTGGTTTAGGAGGCTCTGAGCATTTTGCTGAATTTTACTGAGCTTTGTGGTGAGCTGTTGTAAGTCGGCATTGTCTTTGCTGCTTACAGGTATCTCATCTAACTGCGCCTGTAATTGTTCAACGGTGATGGCGTCGGTATCAGCGACGCTTTGCGCTAAGGCGGTCAGCGGTAATAATAAACTAACTAATAAGGCGCAGATAAAAGCAAATAATGAGACACGCATAGAGTATAAAAAAGATAAGCGGAATAGCGTTTACAGCATGAGCTAACTGTAGCAAAAAATTGTGCTTAGGATAGTGAGGCTCTAATCCTTGCTTAAGGTAAAACAGCGAAACCCTTGGTTTCGCTGTTTAAAAAGTAGTTAGTTTTGAGCCAGTGCCTTGTTTCTATTTCTGAAAGCGGCCATGATTAAAACGACTAAGCATGATAAAACACCGCCAACTAAAGCACCGATCACAGCCATTTGGGCGCGTTTAGGTGAACTGCGCTTTGGTGGGAGGGTAGGGCGCATTAAGTAGCTGAAGGCTTGAAACTCCGGCTCCTTATTTTGAAGTGCTTCGAGGGCTTCAATTCGGTATTGAAGCTGAAAGTACTCATCCGGATAGATGACCGGACTATTTTTTGCAACCTCTAGCAATGCACTTAAAATTTCTTCACCTTGCAAATAGAGCAGCTCAGGGTTGTTTAAATCAATTTGTAACATCACCTCGCTGTTGGCAATACCATTAAGTCCGGCTAAGCCGCCAGAAACGCTCTTAATACCGGCCTTTTGAGCAATTGAAAGCGCATTTGTATAGTGTTCAATATTGATTTGGCGCCTGGTGTTGGCCGCTCGCTCTAAAATCTCTTTGCCTTGTTTGGCTGCAGCAATTTTTGAGTTTAAGTCGTTATAAAAGTCATTGCGTATGGTTTTCGTGGCAACCTGGTTGATATTGTCTATATAACCGCTCAGTACCTCTTGAGCACTTTCCGGGGTATCACTGATAAAAGATAGAGTGTAGCTAGTCGCTAAGGACTTATTTTTTTCATCCGGTAGTTGCACCGAGAGATTTTGACTTAAACGATCTAGCACTACGTTTGGCTCGGCATCTTTTTGTAGTCGTTGAAAGAGGGCCGTCTTTGATAAATAGCTCTGCTTTTCATCATGGTCAGCAGCAGTGTATAAGAAGTTATTAAAGATATTGATTAAAAACTCATTGATATCAATATCCTCTTTGGGGTTATTAATGCTCTTCGGATTATTAATGTGTTGAATGGTACGCGCCTCGGTTACCAAACCCTCGGTATCAACAAGACGTGGTGCAACCACAGCAGCGCTTGAACGCCATTGCTCAGTCTGCAATAATGATAGACCATAGGCAGCAGCAAAGCCCAATACAGTAAACAATATAATTAAAAACTTGTGGGCCCATAAGGTACTTAACAAGTCCAAGAGATCAATCTCATCCTGCTCTGTGCCCATCTGGTATGGCTTGTGATTAGAAGCTTCGGACATGTGCTACGTCCTAAATTACAATTCCGTTTGTTGATTTGACATGTATTTTAATACATTAAGCTTGCTGTGAGGCTAATACAATTACTAAGTGCTTTTTTAGTTTAACAAGAAAAAAGCGCATCACGATAAGGCGTAATGCGCTCCTTGGACGATATAAATTTAGTGACGCTTAGCTAAATGACGGTAAACAATGCGACCTTTATCTAAATCATAAGGTGATAACTCAATTGATACCTCATCACCAGCCAAGATGCGGATATTGTGTCGGCGCATTTTGCCTGCACTGTAGGCGATTAATGGGTGGCCGTTATCTAAGGTGACACGAAAACGGGAATCAGGGGCCTGTAAATAATTTTGTGTAACTTCCTTT
>NZ_KV793539.1:0-35410 GCF_001808505.1 Oligella sp. HMSC09E12 | reverse complement strand
TTAGGAAGTTTGAGGGGTTATTGCAAAGGTCTCAGACTCTTAAACGAGCTTGCCCAAGTGCCAGCTCTGACATAAATCGCTGCATTTTAACCGGATCTTTGTGACCGGGTGAACTCTCCACGCCACTGCATAAATCCACAGCAAATGGTTGATACTTTTGGACAAAAGAGCGGATATTTTGGGGATGCAAACCACCGGCAATAATAATCTTATCTTTAGCCTGCTGCTCTCTGACTACATTTAATAAATCGGCATCAAAACTAATACCGGCACCACCATAACCCTGACTATAAGCATCAAAAATGAAAGCTTTTGCTTGTTGATATTGAGCCGTTACGTGGGCTATTTCTTCAGGCGTAGAAATACCGGGCGCCCCTACCCTTATGGCACGAAGATAAGGGTAATTAAACTGCTCACAAAATTCGGCACTTTCATCACCATGAAATTGCAGATAATCCGGTTTAATCTCTGTGATCACCCGCCGCACTTCATCCACCTCAGGATTAACCAATAGCACAACGCTACTTACCCACACCGGCACCTTGGCAACTAAAAGCTTTAATTGCTCAAAGCTTAATGCCCTTTTACTTTTGGGGTAAAGAATAAAGCCTAAGGCATCCACCCCCAGATCCACCGCCTGCTGTATATCATCAGGATGGGTCATGCCACAAAACTTTATTCTTGTGCGATAGGACATCTGCAGCCTCTATTTAAACTCGACAGCAAAAGGATCCTTGCTATCGGCTTGCTGATGCTCTTTTTCCAAAGAAGACTCAGCAGCACCGTCACCGCCGCTACTTGCGCCGCCTACACTACCGCTACCGAAAGAATCCACGGCATAAGGATCAGGGCCATAAGCATCACCGGAGGTAGCTGCGTCACCGGATAAACCGTTTGAACTATCAGACCCGGAAGCGCCACCGAAGCTATCATCTCCATAAGGGTCACTGCCAAACGGATCGCTGCCATAAGAATCACTGCCGTAACCACCACCGAAATCGGTACCCAGTTGAATGGTAGCAGGGTCGATTTTAGGACCTGTACCTTTATAGTGCATCACCAAACCCGGGAAGGATAGAACAACTGCCACCATACACAACTGAATGATGATGAATGGCACCGCACCCCAGTAAATCTGTGTGGTTTTAATTCCCTCGACCCGTTTTTTAGTGACCTTATCCACATAGGCTTCCTGTGGCGCCACAGAGCGCAAGAAGAATAAGGCAAAACCAAAGGGTGGATGCATAAAGGAGGTCTGCATATTAACCGCTAAAATCACTGCAAACCAGATTAAATCAATCCCCAAACTCTCCGCAACCGGTGCTAATAAAGGCACAACAATAAAGGCCAACTCAAAGTAATCTAGGAAAAATGCGAGTAAAAAGATAAAAATACTGACCACAATCAGGAAGCCATACATGCCACCTGGCAAATCGGAGAACAGACTATTAACCCAATGCTGACCGCCAAAACCGGTAAAGGTTAAGGTAAAAATGGTGGAACCGACCAAAATAAAAATCACAAAACTGGTCAGCTTCGTGGTTGATTCCATTGCTTGCTTGAGTAATGTCAAGTTTAAGCGACCACGCGACCAAGCCAACACAATGGCACCCACGGCACCCATGGCGCCCCCTTCGGTGGGTGTGGCTACGCCGATAAAAATGGTAGCCAGCACCAGGAAAATCAATAACAACGGTGGCACCATCACAAAAACCACCCGCGAAGTGATTTTTGATAGTAAGCCGGTACCTAACAGCTTATCAGCTAGTGCAAAGACAAACATCACCAAGCCCCAAAGCAAAAGGCTGACGACGATTTTTTCATCCATCGGTGTATTGGCACTGGCAAAAAATGCGGCATCAATCGCATAGGCAATCAGACCCGCTAACAAGGTAGTGACTAATAAGGAGCGTAAGCCCGAGCGACCATTATCTTCACGATACTTGCGTGCTTCTGCGGGTAAGGCGGGTGCCATTTTAGGGAAAAACAAGGACACCACTAACACAAACACAATATATATACCTACCAACGTCAAGGCCGGCAGCATTGCACCACGATAAATATCACCCACTGAACGACCCACTTGGTCCGCCAAAATAATCAAGACCAAGGAAGGTGGAATAATCTGCGACAAAGTACCCGAAGCGGCAATCACCCCTGTGGCTAAACGACGGTCGTAGCCATAGCGCATCATAATCGGTAGTGAAATCAGACCCATGGAAATCACAGATGCCGCCACCACACCGGTGGTTGCGGCAAGCATGGTACCCACTAAGATCACCGCAATGGCCAAGCCACCACGTACCGGTCCAAAAATCTCACCAATCGTATCCAGTAGATCCTCAGCCATCCCCGAGCGCTCAAGTACTAAGCCCATCAAGGTAAAAAACGGCACCGCCAACAAAGTATCGTTTTGCACAATACCAAAGACACGATTGGGTAAAGCCTGTAAGAAGCTAAAACTAAATTCACCGAATACTATCCCCAAGACCGCATAAAAAATACCGTTCGCGGCAAGGGAAAAGGCAACTGGAAATCCTAACAACAATAAACCGATCAAGGTTAAAAACATGATCGGGGGCATATTAGCAAGAATAAATTCAATCATTTTCTACTTTCCTATGGCTGCTCGTTAGGATTTTGTTGTTTAAGTTCTTCTAGTAGCTCTTCATCACTACTCTTTGCCTTACGCAAGGGATTAGGCGCCATGCCCTTTAAAAAAGCAATACACTTAATCAAATGTGAAATCCCCGCCATAATCATCAATGAGAAGCCAACTGGAATTAACAGTTTCACAGGCCAACGAATCAGACCACCAGTATTAGACGACATTTCACCGGTCACATAGGAATGCATAAAAAAAGACCAAGACAGGTAGACAATTAAGGCACAGGCCGGCAAAATAAAAAAGATCACGCCAATAATGTCAATAATGACCTGCGTTCGCTCCTTTAGGCGAGCATTCAATACATCCACCCGCACATGCTCATTTTTCAAAAAGGTGTAGCCAGCAGCCAGTAAAAACACTGCCCCAAATAAATACCATTGGATTTCTAGCCAAGCATTAGAACTGCTATGAAAAACCTTACGATAAATGGCATTGCCGGCGCTCACAAGCGCCATTAATAAGGTTAGCCAAATAACTAACTGCCCAACTTTGCTGATAATAAAGTCAAAAAATCTGGAGAGTACGAGTAAAGAACGCATTGAGGTGACTCTTTGTATGAGATAGGAGATAAAGCACTAAAAATAATTGCTTAAAAAGTTTAACACAAATGATTAACGACAAATGGCCGAGATAAGGAGTCATCTCGGCCATTGCAGTCAATCTAATCACTTAAGCTGATACTCAGCCTAAGCCATTATAATTTTTCGGTTAATTCAGGAACGGCTTGGAATAAGTCAGCCACTAAACCGTAGTCTGCTACACCGAAAATCGGTGCTTCCGCATCCTTATTGATAGCGACAATGACTTTAGAGTCCTTCATACCGGCTAAGTGCTGAATCGCACCGGAAATACCCACAGCAATGTACAGCTGCGGAGCCACTACTTTACCCGTTTGACCTACCTGCAAGTCGTTAGGTGCGTAGCCAGCATCAACCGCCGCACGGGAAGCACCCACCGCAGCGCCTAATTTCTCAGCTAATTTCTCAATAATGGCAAAATTTTCCTGGCTGCCAACACCGCGACCACCAGACACAATCACCTCAGCGGCGGTCAATTCAGGTCTGTCGCTAGCAACTACTTGACGACCCACAAACTTGGATAAACCGCTATCAGCAACCGCATCAATGGTAACGATCTCAGCAGCACCGCCCTCGGCAGCGACCGCATCAAATGCCGTGGTACGTACTGTCAGCACCTTTTTAGCGCCTTCAACTTGAACTGTTGCGATGGCATTACCCGCATAGATTGGACGCTGGAATGTATCAGCTGATTCGACCGCAATAATATCCGTGATTTGCGCTACGTCTAACTTAGCAGCCACACGTGGTGCCACGTTTTTACCATTAGCCGTTGCTGGGAAAAGAACATGGCTGTAGTCGTCAGCGACCACTGCCAATACCTGCTCTGCCACATTCTCAGCTAAAAAGTGCTCTAAGCTATCGCCATCAGCTAATAATACCTTGGATACACCAGCAACCTTGGCAGCGGCTTCAGCAACCGCTTGAGCGCCCTTACCGGCCACTAGAATATGCACGTCACCGCCAAGCTTGGCAGCGGCTGCTACCGTATTTAGCGTAGCAGGCTTTAAAGAAGAATTATCGTGTTCAGCAATTACTAAATTCGTCATCTTAGATCACCTTTGCTTCATTTTTTAACTTATCAACTAAAGCATCAACATCAGGCACAGTAATACCGCCTTGGCGTGCAGGTGGCTCAGATACTTTTAAGGTCTTGATGCGTGGCGTAACGTCCACCCCTAAGTCATCAGGCGTCACCACATCAAGCTGCTTTTTCTTAGCCTTCATGATGTCAGGTAACTTAACATAGCGCGGCTCATTTAAGCGCAAGTCGGTCGTAATAATCGCCGGCAACGCTACTTCAACCGTTTCTAAACCGCCATCAACCTCACGCGTCACCGTGGCGCTGTCGGCACCCAACTCAACCTTGGAGGCGAAAGTCGCCTGCGGTCGGTCTAGCAAGGCCGCCAGCATCTGACCTGTTTGGTTCGCATCATCATCAATCGCCTGCTTACCTAGGAGAATGACTTGAGCCTCTTCCTTTTGCACCAGTGCTTTAAGCAACTTGGCCACCGCTAAAGGCTGTAACTCGGCATCCGTTTGTACCAGGATACCGCGATCAGCACCCAGTGCCATCGCGGTACGAATCGTTTCCTGACACTTATCCACTCCGCAAGAAACAGCAATGACTTCCGTCACTTTACCCTGCTCTTTAAGGCGTACTGCCTCTTCCATGGCGATTTCATCGAATGGGTTCATCGACATTTTCACGTTGGCAATATCAACGTCTGTCTGATCAGCTTTAACACGTACTTTGACGTTATAGTCAACAACGCGTTTGACAGGTACCAAGACCTTCATCAACTTTCTCCTATGGCAATTTTGCTAATTGTATTTATATGCAATAAGTATTACATACTGTCAAAAATCATTTTACCTACTTTAAGGCGTTAAATCTAATCAATTTCCGAAATGCGGCCTTAAGCAACGCTTAAGTAATTAACTAACCTAACGTAAAGCGTGAGCTTTTTACAACGATTTAGCTGCTTTTGATAAGATTTTGATGATCATAAGCGAATTATGATTGCCTTTGTCAAGCTTTTTAACTGTAGCGATCAGCAAAAACCGGCTAAAGCACGCACATGTTCAGTCGCGCTACGAGCCAAGGCGCTAAGATTATAGCCCCCCTCAAGAAAGCTAATGACACGACCCTGACAATGCCTATCAGCCACCGCCATCAATTGCTTAGTCAACCAAATAAAATCGCGCTCCAGTAAACTCATCTGCCCCATATCATCATCGCGGTGCGCATCAAAACCAGCACAAATAATCACCAGTTCTGGTCTATACTCCTCCATAATCGGCAGCCACACTGAATTTACCGCAGCTTCTACCTCTTCCCGACCGCTATAGGCCTTGAGCGGGACATTATGCATATTGCTAGCGACGTCCTCAGTACCGGAGTAAGGGAAAAAAGGATGCTGAAAAAAACTGAACATCTTAATCGTGGGATCATTGGCGCAGATTTTCTCAGTGCCATTACCGTGATGCACATCAAAATCAATAATCGCTATACGCTCCAAACCGTATTTATGCACCGCATAACGCGCCGCAATGGCGGCATTATTAAAAAAACAAAAGCCGGTGCTCTGATTAGGCTCCGCATGGTGCCCGGGTGGCCGCACCGCACAGAAAGCATTTTTGGCACGTGCATTTAATAACTCATCAACCGCAAGAATACCCGAACCGGCTGCTCGCAATGCCGCCTTCCAAGTATGAGGGTTCAGACTCGTCTCCTCATTATCAATATTAAAATAGCCCTCAGCGGGGATATTGGACTTAATAAAGTGCATATACTCCGCATCATGACAGCGTAAAATATCCTCCTCAGTGGCTTGAGGCGCATCCATCGCTTTAAGACACCAAATTAAATCAGTGGCACACAGACGATCGTGAATCGCAGTCAAGCGCTTTGCCGATTCGGGATGCCAACTACGCATATCATGCAAGCTACAGTCCGGATGAGTAATATAAAGGGTGTCGTTCAAAACACTTCCTCACGCTCAGTGATACAAAAAATTTATCTTATCAACTACATCTTAATATAGAGGACATTAAAATAAATTTAAGTATTTACCCTAGCGTTGATCCGAGAACAATTATGCTTAAATAATTGCTTTATGCAATAAACTCGCCTCATTTTCTAAACTATACTCATTATGAAGCTTAGCAATCTACTCCTTACCCCTCTGACCGTCATGGTACTCAGCGCCTGCGCCGGCACCCCGGATACGTCAGCACCTGCCAATCGACAGCCGCAACCCGACACGCATAAGGTGGCGACCAACACCGCTGCCTCCTCCAGCAGTGCTGTCAGTGCCGATTTTGAAAGTCGCCCTTTAAGTGCTAATCAGAATGAATTTATACAGGAAGTCGCTGAGCGTTATCAGATCCCGCAGCAGCATGTGAGCAATTTAGTTCATTCTGCACAGATTAATTCACAAACCCAGCGTCTGATGGCACCCAGTTCCAAAGGACGAGTCAAGCGCTCATGGACGACCTACCGCAATCGTGTGATGGACCCTATTCGGGTACGCGGTGGCCAAGGCTTTATGCAAAGAAATGCCAGCACCCTGCGCCAGGTGGAGCAACACTATGGCGTGCCTAAGGAAATTATTGGCAGTATTATTGGGGTAGAAACCGTTTACGGTAAGTATATGGGTGATTTCCGCTTATTGGATGCGCTGTATACCCTTGGTTTTTACCATCCCGATCCTAATCGCCCTGACCGTCACCAATCCTTCCGTAATCAATTGGCCGCCTTAATTAAGTTAGATCATCAAGGTAAATTAAGCGCACAAAACGAGCTGGGATCCTTTGCGGGTGCCACCGGTCTTCCACAGTTTATGCCGATTAGTATTATGCATTTTGCGGTCGATGGTGATGGTGACGGGCGCATTGATTTACGCCATAGTGAAGTGGATGCCATTCACTCGGTAGCTAATTTCCTAGTCAAGCATGGTTGGCAGCGCGGCATGCCGGTGTTTGCCCCCGCTAGTTTGCCCAGCAACCCGGCCGCCGTTGAAGGCAAGGGCTTAGAACCCACATTGACATGGCAAGAGTTGCAAGCACAGGGTTCCACTAGCAAGGTGGCTAATGCAACATGGCAAAATGGCCGCGTGTTAGGGGTGATTAATCTGATGGATGAGACGAGTGGCCGAAACGAATACCGCATTGCCACACAAAACTTCTTTGCCATTACCAAATACAATAACAGCTACTTTTATGCTGCCTCCGTGGCAGATTTTGCGGAAACGCTCAAATAGTCAATTAAAAACATGACCACACTAGATCCGAAGCTCGCATCCAGAAGCTCGGATCTAGGTACATGGATAAAATCGTCAGCAGTATAAAGATCACTGCAAAGCACAGAATAATCCGCAATCCCTTCATAAGCTATACGTCTCAAGCAGCCCCCTGCTGCCGTGCAATCGCCCGCTCCTGAATCGGCCAATTAGCCAAGGTGGCAAATACACTAAGCACAATGGCTAACGTCCACATCAGATCATAATTACCGAATCGATCATAAAAAATACCGCCTAGCCACACACCTAAAAAGGATCCCACTTGGTGACTAAAGAAGGCTAAACCACCCAGCATCGATAAGTGTCGCACCCCAAACATGATGGCAATTAAGGCGTTGGTCGGCGGTACGGTGGACAACCAGATCAAACCCAATGCCATTGAAAAAAGATAAACACTCACTGAGCTTAAAGGTGCAAGCAAGAAGATAGTAATGACCACGATCCTGAGTGCATAAATAGCCATCAACAAGTAGCGCTTTTGAAAACGCTGTCCCAACACCCCGACCAAGTAACTACCGAAAATATTAAATAAGCCGATAAGGGCCAACGCAAAGCTCGCAACCTCAGGACCCAAGCCATTATCCTTAAGGTAACCGGGTAGATGCACAGCGATAAACACCACCTGAAAACCGCACACAAAATAACCGGCAATTAATAACACATAGCTACGATAGCTTAGTGCCTCCCACAACGCTTCCATCACACCCTGTTCAGCCACGACTGCGCCGTCATTCGTAGCCGGCAAATAAATCACACGCTCGCGTAAAAAGCTCGCCAAGGGGATAATCAACAAGGACAGACAAGCCAAAATCACTAAGGCGCCCTGCCAACCATTAAGACTGATCAAACTATTAGAAATCGGCAGCATCATAAACTGCCCAAAAGAACCCGTGGCAGCTGCTACGCCCATCGCCCAAGAACGCTTTGAAGCACTGATATGACGCCCGATAATGCCAAACACAATCACATAGGTGGTTGCCGCTTGAGCCATCCCTGAAATCACCCCAGCCGTTAAAATAAACATCAACGGCGTGGTGCTGTAAGCCATCCCGAACAGCCCTAAGGCATAGCAAAGCGCGCCCCCAACCATCACCCTAAAGGCACCATAACGATCCGCTAACATGCCGGCAAAAATACCAACTAGGCCCCAAACGAGATTCTGCACGGCCATAGCAAAGGAGAAGACCTCCCTATCCCAACCATGGGCCTGACTAATGGGCAATAACCACAGACCAAAGCCATGGCGGATACCGACGGATAGGGTGACGATTAATCCGCCACAAAGCAAGACACGTCGAACTGAGAGCTTGTTTTGCACTGATAGTACCATCGCTTAGCTAGCTCCTCTGCAGCGGGAAACACTATTTTTTATCGGCATGCTTAAGGGCGGGCCAGGCCTTACTCAAATAGTAAAACATCGACCATAGGGTTAAAAAGGCCGCTAAGAAAATCAGCACCTCCCCCACCAGCACCAAATCAATGCCAAACACCGTCTGATAAACCATCAGACAAGGAATTGCCGCCATTTGCGCAGCGGTTTTAAACTTACCCAACTGATTGACCGCCACACTACCACGAGCACCAACGCTCGCCATCCACTCACGCAAAGCGGAAATAGTTAATTCGCGACCAATAATAATTAACGCAATATAGGACTCAACCCGCCCTAAGTCCAGCAAGACCAATAAAGCAGCACAGACCATCAGCTTATCTGCGACAGGGTCTAAAAAGGCCCCAAAGGCTGAAGTCTGACCCCAACGGCGCGCCAAATAACCGTCTAGCCAATCGGTAATGGCCGCCACAACAAAGGCAGCCGCACCCAGCCAATCACGTAGGGCGATACTGAGACCCTCAATTGGCAGGTAATATAAACCGATCACCACGGGAATCATGGCAATTCTCAGCCAAGTAAGAATAATAGGGATATTGATTGATTTCATAGCAGCTATCTTACCATTCAATTGCTTATTTTAAGCTGAAAACTTAACGCAAGGCATCGTAAATTCGTTGTGCCATTTGCTGAGAAATACCCTCAACCGATGCGAGATCATCCACACTCGCATTGACCACCCCGTTAAAACCGCCAAACCGGGCTAACAAACGCTGACGACGCTTAGGTCCCACGCCCTCAATCTCTTCTAAACGGGAAACATTGCGTGCTTTGGCGCGACGACTGCGCATACCGGTAATCGCAAAACGATGAGCTTCATCTCGAATCTGTGCAATTAATAATAAGGCTTTAGAGCTGAGACCCAATGCCACTGGCGGACGCTCATCGGCAAAAATCAAGGTTTCAAGACCCACTTTACGGTCCTCGCCTTTGGCCACACCGACAATGATTGAACAATCAATACCCAATTCCGTGAACACCTGGCGCGCCACTTCTACCTGCCCCTTGCCGCCATCAATTAAAACGAGTTGCGGCATGGACTCGGACTCATAACCGCGCGCATAACGACGCTGTAACACCTGACGCATCGCTGCGTAATCATCGCCCCCGGTAATGCCAGCAATGTTATAGCGACGATACAATGACGGCTGCATATCATGCTGTTGATACACCACACAGGAAGCCTGCGTAGCCTCGCCGTGACTATGGCTGATATCAAAACACTCAATGCGCAATTTCGCTAAGGCCTCAGGGTCCATATCAAGGCCTAGCAATTCAGCCAAGGCCTGTGTGCGTTCAAGCATTTGACCGGTTTCCGCCGCACGACGCTGGAGCGCTAGCTGAGCATTACGCTGTG
The DNA here is from genome assembly GCF_001808505.1 of Oligella sp. HMSC09E12. NCBI lineage: Bacteria > Pseudomonadati > Pseudomonadota > Betaproteobacteria > Burkholderiales > Alcaligenaceae > Oligella > Oligella sp. HMSC09E12. The sequence continues at coordinate 25,113 of NZ_KV793539.1, read as the reverse complement.
CCTGTTCTAACCAGTTTTTACGCACTCCACTAGGTCGAGTAATGACTTGCGGACGCGCTCTACCCTCCGTTTTTAAAAGCAGCAACAGCTCCGGATCGGGTAAGGGATGCGAGCAAATCAGTAGCGAGGGCAATTGATGCTCTAGATAATGACTTGCCATAAAGGCGGCCAGAATCTCCTCGGCTGCGTCACCATTCACATGCGTGGGGAAAATCGGCTTATCCCCTAAATGACGCCCTGCCCTAATCATGGCAAGATTAAGACAGAAACTGCCCTCATACTGTTCCACCGCAATCACATCCACATCAAGCTGATCTGAGGATTCCATGGCCTGCTGCTGCATTAAGGTAGCTAATGAGTGCATTTGGTCACGAAACATGGCCGCCCGTTCAAAAGCTAAGTCATTGGAGGCCTTGAGCATTTTAGCCTCTAAATTATCAAGCACTTCATTAGACTCACCGTGTAATACCTTAACCGCATGCGCCACATCTGCCTGATACTCGGCTTTAGAAATCAAATCTACACAAGGACCCGAGCAGCGCTGAATTTGATAAAGCAAACAAGGGCGGGAACGATTACTATAAACACTGTCCTCACAGGTGCGCAGTCGAAAAATTTTCTGCAATAACTGCATGGTGTCACGCACTGCCAAGGCATTAGGATAGGGCCCGAAAAACTGCCCCGCCTTATTGGTGGAACCACGGTAATAAACCATGCGCGGTGCCTCGTGCTCGCTAAACATCAAGTACGGATAGGATTTATCGTCCCTAAACAGAATATTGTACTTAGGCTGCAAGCGCTTGATTAAATTAACCTCTAAAATCAAGGCCTCAGCTTCCGAGTCGGTAATGGTAATATCCACATGATCGACTCGCGCCACCATATGCGCAATGCGCGGACTTTGTAAATTCTTCTGAAAGTATTGCGAAACCCGTTTTTTTAAATCCTTGGCCTTGCCTACATACAAAACCTCCCCGTCCGCCGCAACATGTCGGTACACACCGGGAAGATTGGGCAGGTCTCTTAAGAAGCCAGCTAGATCAAAAGTGGATGATTCAACACGCATGCTGTTCTGCAAAAAACTACGCTGAGCGCTTAGTTAGCGCACGTTCAAGCAACTCCCTTGCGTTAAGGTAACGTGCCTCATTGTGCAATTGTTGCCAATTCATAAAGGCTTCTTTGGGCATCAAATTTTGCAAACGCTGAAGCGACTCGGCCGTGTTCTCATGCTTTAAGCCTGCTAGCAGCTCATCCGCCAAATCCGGGCGATTACACACCAGCACCATATCGCAACCAGCAGCAAAGGCGGCCTCGGCACGATCTAATATCCCACCGACCACGGAAGCGCCCTCCATGGTCAAATCATCAGAAAACACCATGCCTTGGTAGCCCATACGCTCACGTAGGACTGTTTGAATCCAGAACCTTGAAAAACCTGCTGGCATCGCATCCACTTTTTTATAAATCACATGCGCAGGCATCACCGAAGGCAGCTTTAAATGGCCTAGTGCCACATAGGGTTGAACATCCTCTTGCCAAATGTCATCAAACTCACGTTCATCGACTGGGATGGCCACATGCGAATCCGCCTCGACAAAACCATGACCTGGAAAATGCTTACCACAGGCAGCCATACCGGCCTCAGCCAAGCCAGCGATTAAGGCCTCAGATAGTTTAGCCACAATCTCTGGCGCACGATGAAAAGCGCGATTGCCAATCACCTCGCTAGCACCATAATCCAAATCTAAAACAGGAGTAAAGGAAAAGTCCACCCCACAAGCACGTAATTCAGCCGCCAAAATATAGCCGACCTCGTGCGCCAACGCTAAGGCTGCGTCCGGATCCCTATCCCACAACGCACCTAAGTCACGCATTGCCGGCAGAGGCGTAAAGCCCTCACTACGGCAACGCTGTACCCGCCCGCCCTCATGGTCAATCGCAATCAGTAGCGGTTGCTCACGTACCTCATGAATCTGGCGACATAACTCACTTAACTGATTCGGATCCTGATAATTACGGGCAAATAGGATTACCGCACCGACAAGGGGATTTTTCAGCCGCTCAATCTCGTGGCGCTGCAAGCACAGACCCTCCACATCCACCATCACTGGGCCTAAGTCTATATTTGTATGATTATTATGTGTTGACATACTCTGCCTTTAAAAAAACTATACTTTACGCTCTACAATCACAAAGGCCATGGCCACATCGGATTCATCCGTCAACGACACATGAGCTTCACCGAAGCGCGCCTCATACCACTGCTTTAACTCACCGCTTAACACCACCATTGGCTTGCCACTTGGGGCGTTTAAGGTCTGCATGGCTGACCAACGCATCGGCGAACGTATCCCTAGACCCACTGCCTTAGAAAAGGCCTCTTTGGCTGCAAAACGTGTTGCTAAAAAAGTCACGCCCCGCTGCCGATCGCGGGCATACCGTCGCTCGAACTTCTCACGCTCACCAGCACCCAAAATACGCTTCAAAAAACGCTCACCATGACGTTCAAACGCCTTTTGAATACGACTAATATAGATTAAATCCATACCAATACCGGCAATGGCTGACATCGCTGCACTTTGCTGGGAGTCAAGCAGTTTGGGATCAAACATGTATTACACCTAGCTCGGTAATTTTAAAAAATTATCACGGTAATGCTTCAGTTCCTCAATGGACTCATAAATATCCGCCAACGCTTCGTGTCGCCCCTTTTTGACCACACCCCGATAAACCTCGGGATACCAACGTCGCGCCAATTCCTTGAGCGTACTAACATCCAGGGTACGATAATGAAAAAAGCGCTCGAACTCGGGCATATACTTAAACATAAAGCGACGGTCTTGACTCACCGTATTACCACAAAGCGGTGAGGTGCCCTTATTAACATATTGACTTAAAAAAGCAATTAATTGCTGCTCTGCCTCAGCCTCGGTAACGGTTGAGGCTCTGACACGCTCGGTTAAACCGGTGCGGGCGTGAGTGGTAGTATTCCACTCATCCATGGCATTTAATACCTCGTCCGGTTGATGAATGGCAATCACCGGTCCCTCGGCCACCACCGTCAAATCCGGCTCCGTCACCACCACCGCAACTTCCAACACTCGTTCAATTTCCGGATCCAAACCACTCATTTCCATATCCAACCAAACTAAACGAAGGTCTTTTGAGCTCATACATCTTCCTTGAATTTACTATAATGCTAGTATTGTCGCATAGAACGATTATTTATACTAAACGCCATGCAAGCACATCATTTTACATTTTTATTTATTAGCTTAATTATTCTGGATTTTGCCATTCACACCTGGTTAAATATCCGCCAAATCCGCGCTATCTCAAAACATGCCAGCGCCGTACCTGCAGAGTTTGCCGAGCAGATTAGCTTAAAAAGCCACCAACGCGCTGCCCGCTACAGCTTAGAGCGCTTAAGACTCAGTCAACTTCAGTTATTTTATGATGTGGTGATACTGTTGGCGCTCACCATCTTAGGCGGTCTTCATTGGCTCTACCAAGCCTTTGGCTTAGCAGCGGAGCCAACGATTTTTAAATCCATTCTCTTTATTCTTTGTGTCCAGCTAATATTAAGCGTGTTAGGCTTGCCCTTTGCGATTTACAAAACCTTTAGACTTGAACAAAAATACGGTTTTAATCGCACTACGCCCGGCTTATTTATCAAAGACACTCTCATGAGCTCGGCCCTCTCGCTGGTATTGGGTAGTGCCATTTTATGGGCTATTTTATATCTGATGCAAAGCACTGAGCAATGGTGGTTTTGGGCCTGGTTAGTGGTGCTCGTCTTTATGGCAGTGATGATGTATATAGCCCCCACCTGGTTAATGCCTTTATTTAATAAATTCACGCCCTTAGATGAGGGCGAGGTGAAAGATAAAATCGAAAGCCTAGCCAATCGCTGTGATTTTCAGCTAAGCGGTCTTTTTGTGATGGACAGCTCCAAACGCAGCTCACACGGCAATGCCTTTTTCACGGGTTTCGGTAGCAATCGTCGCATTGTCTTTTTTGACACGCTCCTTAACAAATTGGGGGCAAATGAGATTGAAGCCATTATGGCACACGAGCTTGGGCATTTTAAGCATAAACATATTATTAAGCGCTTAGCCTGGATGGTGATCGGCAGCTTTATCTTTTTCGCACTACTTGGCTATGTTAGTGATAAAAGCTGGTTCTACGAGGGTTTGGGTGTGCCGTTAGGGGAGCAGCAGCATTATCATGCCTTAAGCTTGGTACTTTTTGCCTTAGTCATACCAAGCTTTACGTTTTGGCTCACCCCACTCAATAGTCGCTTATCACGCCGTGATGAATTTGAAGCAGATGCCTTTGCCGCTCAACACAGCGATGCCAATGCGCTCATTGCTGCCTTGGTTAAGCTCTACGACGATAATGCCAGCACCCTCACGCCGGACCCGATTTTTTCCGCCTATTATGATAGCCACCCACCGGCCATCATTCGGATTCAACACCTTAAGCGCCTGATGGGAGCAGCAGCATGATGCAAGGACGCATTATCTCTGCCCATGGTCGACATTATGTGGCCCGCGTTGAGGATCAATTATGGCATTGCTATACGCGCGGCAAACGTGCAGGGATTTGCGTCGGTGATTATGTCACCATATCAGCACAAGGTCAAAATGAAGCACGCATTGAAACAGTGCATGAGCGTAGGAATTTACTCTATCGTAGCGATGAAATGCGAAGCAAGCAATTTGCCGCTAATGTCGATGTGCTTTTATTTATCACCGCCGTGGAGCCTCGATTTTCTGAGGATTTGTTGGGGCGAGCCTTAACCGCCGCCTGGAATGAAACGCTTAAACCCTATATTATTTTAAATAAAATCGATATAGAAAGCGGTCTAGCGGAGGCCAGAGCACGTCTCCAGCTATATCATCAGCTAGGCGTTGAGATCATTGAATGCACCATCACCGACAGCGAGGATTTAAGTGCTAAGCTACTACCACTGATTAAGGGGCAAACGGCACTTTTACTAGGACAAAGTGCGATGGGTAAATCCAGCATTTTAAATGTACTGGCACCTGAGGCCAAAGCCCATACACAAGCACATTCTCAAGCCTTAGGCACTGGTCGTCATACCACCACAAAAACCGAGCTTTACGATATTCATAATAACGTTGAGCTTGTTGCTTCCTTAATTGATTCACCCGGCTTTCAAAACTTCGGCTTACTCCATCTGAGCGATGAGCAGATTATCAAAGGCTTTCCGGAGTTTAATGAGGCGCTTAAGCAATGTCGCTTTTACAATTGCCGACATCTACAAGAACCTGGCTGTGGCGTCATTGCCGCCCTAGAGCAAGGGCAAATACAGCCCGAGCGCTATCAATTGTACCAACGGATTATTGCTGAAAATGAGGCAGCCAAAAGGTGGTAAACCCTAACTAGCGCGCTTGCTGCAGACGTTGATAGAGGTTACGTAGAATCGAAGCAGTTGCACCCCAGATAAAGTGATGCGCCCAGTTAACCCCATAATAATTAAAAGCCATACCGTCACGCTCTGCTGTGTAAAGACGATAGTTATTCGGATCAGTTAAATAACTCAGTGGCACCAAAAAAACCTCCTCCACTTCCCGCGCATCAATCACAAAGCGCGAGACCTCACTTAACCACCCCAGATAAGCGCTCATCGCAAAACCTGTACCGGTATAAAATATCGGCATCTCGCCAAACACCGAGATGCTAGAGCGCTCCACCCCAATCTCTTCTTCGGTCTCACGCAGGGCGGCATCCTCTAAGCTACTATCGCTCGCATCAAAACGCCCACCGGGAAAGCAAATCTGACCACGATGATTACGTAACTTGGACGAGCGCTTTGTCAACACGATCTGTGTCTCATCATCTTTACTGATCATGGGTATCAATACACCTGCCTCAATAAAGCTGCTTTTAATCACCGATTTTTGCGAATTCCAACGCGCCACTAACTCATCCTGCTGCCAGACATAATCGGGAGAAAATGCGCGTTGCATCAATTGCGGTAATTCATCCTCAGCAATCACTGGCAAACCGAAACCTGCCGACACCGAAGGCTGTGTCAGGGGATTAAAATCAGGCACAGAGGAATGCGGACGAGAAGAAGACTGAGTCATGACAGCACGTTTTATTTAATCGATTGTGTATATTATATCGGACGCTATGGGATTAGCAATCTACCAGCGCCAAGCTGTGCTCCCTGCGTCCGAGCGATTTGTCCATAGCAGACAACCCTAGACGCAAAAAAAGCATGCTGACGAATAAACGTTAGACATGCTTTTAAGAAAATCGTTCGACGAAGCGGAGCGACTACAAACTACTTAGCAACGGCTTTACGAACCAACTTCTCTTTAATACGAGCTGCTTTACCAGAGCGATTACGTAAGTAGTAGAGCTTAGCGCGACGCACGTCACCGCGACGCTTAACTTCGATTGAAGCGATTTGCTGAGAGTACAACTGGAAAGTACGCTCTACCGCCTCACCAGAGGAAATCTTACGCACGGTAAAAGCAGAGTTTAGGCCACGATTACGCTTAGCAATCACTACGCCCTCATAAGCCTGAGTACGCTTACGATTACCCTCGATCACGTTAACATTTACTACAACGGTATCACCAGGACCAAATTCAGGTAAGGTCTTGCCCTCAGTAAGGCGCTGAATCTCTTCCTGTTCAAGAGTTTGAATTAAGTTCATTGATAGACTCCAAATCATCATACACAACGAAAACGCTCCATGCGGCTCTTGTTCTTGGTCGACTACGAGCTCATACATGTAAACTACACACTGCGGTAGCTTAATTGCCAGAGGATGAGTAAGTCAAACATTTTATCCTTAAAATCAGCTACTTGTCAATCGATAACCCACTTAAAAACCTCCCTCGCTCATAAAAGCAACGCCCTCTCACCCAAGGACTACAGTGAGGGCAAATTAAAGCTGATTAATCGGGATTTTAATGTAGGAGGTGCCATTATCCTCCGGTGGTGGTAGCTCCCCTGCCCGCATATTGAGCTGCACTGAGGGTAAAATCAACTTGGGCATACTCAACGTGGCATCACGCGCCGTGCGCATTTTGACAAAGTCCGCTTCAGTCGCACCGCCACCGACGTGAATATTATGCAGACGCTGCGCCTGAATGGTCGTTTTAAAGTCATAATAATCACGCCCCGGTGCCTTATAATCATGGCAAAGATACACTACCGTATCATCGGGTAAGGCAAATAACTTTTGAATCGATTGGTATAAGGTGGCTGCATCGCCTCCCGGGAAGTCACAACGCGCTGTGCCATAATCAGGCATAAATAATGTATCCCCGACAAACACAGCATTTTCAATCACATAGCTAAGACAGGCTGGGGTATGGCCCGGAGTATGCATAACGCGCGCCTGCAAGTCGCCAATACTAAAGGTATCACCGTCTTTAAACACATGGTCAAACTGAGTCCCATCACGTCTAAAGTCTTTTTCGACATTAAATAAATCACCAAAAACCTCTTGCACCGTCGTAATATACTCGCCGATAGCAATACAGCCTCCGAGCTGCTCCTTTAAATAAGGTGCTGCCGACAGATGATCGGCATGAATATGCGTCTCTAATAGCCACTCTACCGCTAGCCCTTGTGCCTTAATATAAGCTATCACCGCATCCGCCGCTTGCGTCGAGGTACGACCAGCGGCCGCATCATAGTCTAGTACCGAATCAATAATGGCGGCTTTTTTTGTGCGCGGATCACTGACCACATAACTATAGGTAAAGGTATCTTCGTGAAAAAACTCTTTGACCTGCATAACTCACATCTCCTTAATTACTTTTGGTCATATTCATATATTCTAAAGTTATATGGATATCGTACCTGATCTCTAGACTGATGTCATGCCGTCAAAGCGATAATTAAACGCAAAATCCACAAATGTTTGATAGGCCTCAGAATGCGTGCTTTGTTTATTTTCCAATAAATATAAAGGGCGCCTTAAAGGCTCACTTTGCTCTATTGTCAGGATCTTGATTTTGCCTAAGGCCAACAAATCCTCTAAGGCAAAGCGTGACAAACAGCCCACCCCTAGATCATTAATGACCGCCTGCTTAATCGCTTCAGAATTACCCAATTCAATCACTGCTGAACGTTCTAAATACTGCAATAAATGCCTTTGCACAAAGCTACGTGTACCCGAACCAATCTCACGTAAAATTAAGGGGATTGATTCTAGCTCGCGAATACTTTTCAAGGTCTTATGCGCTGGCAAAAAACGACTATTAGTAGCTGCAAACAAGACCATTTCATCATCCATCCATTTGCTCGCTTTCAGTTCAACAAATGGATTTTCTCCCTCAATAAAACCCACATCATAGTCATAATTCAGTAAGCCCTGGCAAACATCGCTACTATTAAAAATAGCTAAGCGTATATCGATGTTCGGATGCTGTTGTTGAAAATCACGAATCAATCTCGGCAACAGATAATTGGCGATGGTGGTACTCGCCCCAATCACTAGGCGCTCTACTTTAAGATTAAACAAATACTCAATCTGTTCCACCTGCTTTAATGCATTGCTTGCTAAAGGACTCAGCAAATGAGCTTGCTGTGTAGGAATAAGACGCTTAGCCACACGTTGAAATAAGGTGGTATCGAGCTGCTTTTCCAATTCAGCCAAAGCCATACTGATAGCGGATTGGGATAAAAACACCTGTTTCGCCGCTGCCACCGTACTACCACGATGATAAACCGCTAAAAATATTTCTAATTGCTTTAAGCTAATACGCATGGCTGGATGCTTCCTCGTGATTAAGGTGAAGAGTGATGAGCAAATCTATCAATTATATTGATAGATTATATAGATATTACTGATTTTTATTTATAAACAAAAATCTGTAATATAAAAACCGTATTAATCTTCATGCTATTTTTATCGGTTCTGTTACCATGAGTCAAACCCAACGTACATCATTCTTCAGTCATGGCAAAGCGTTACTGCCCGGTTTACTTTTAATCGCTGCCATTGTGATTGCCTCTACTGTCTTGTTCCGTTTGGGCGTAGGTCAAGCCTATGGTCTGAGTCCATTGATTTTTTCCATCTTGCTGGGCATGATCGTCGGCAATACCTTTTTTAAATACCTGAGCCATGCCGCTAACCCTGGCGTGACCTTTGCTAAAAGTAAGCTCTTACGATTAGGGATTATTCTGTATGGTTTTAATTTAACCGTGAATAAGGTCTGGGCGCTTGGTTTACAAGCCATTCTAATTGACGCAGTAATGCTCATTTCAACCTTTGTCCTAACCTACTGGCTCGGCACCAAGGTACTAAAAATGGATAAAGACACCAGCATTTTAAGTGGCGCAGGCTGTAGCATATGCGGTGCTGCGGCAATTATGGCCACCGCTTCGGTCGCTCGAGCGAAAACCTCGGCCGTCAGCCAAGCCGTGACAATCATCGTTCTGTTCGGCACCCTAGCGATTTTTATTTATCCAATGTTATTTCCAATCTTTACCCACTATATTAGCGAGTCGGCCTTTGGGGTCTATGTCGGTTCCTCAGTGCATGAAGTTGCGCAGGTGGTCGCTATTGGCAAGGTCTTAGGACCTGAGGTAGCAGATACGGCCATTCTGTCCAAAATGGTGCGTGTGATTATGTTAGCACCCTTTTTATTTGCCATTTCCTTTATTTTTTATCGTAAAAAAGACAATAATACGAGCGATGACAATGCCCCTAAACGATTAGCTCTACCGTGGTTTGCAGTTTGGTTTTTAATCATGATTGGTGTGAATTCGGTACTCCCCATCCCCGCTGATTGGCTCAACAAGATTTTATTTGTGGACAATATCTTACTGATGATGGCGATGGCTGGTTTAGGGCTCGGTACGCAATTTGCCACTCTCAGAGCCGCTGGACCACGCCCCTTTGCATTAGGCTTGATAGTTTTTATCTGGTTAATGACGGCAGGTATGGCTTTACAGCTACTCTTTGCCTAAACACACGCGGCCTCGCACTACCATAATGCGATAGCATTGATGCTGTAGCGTGAGGCTGCGATCAAAGCCCAATTGATGCACTTCTCTCAATTGACGTAGCCAATCTTGCAGGCGCCTTTCCGTTGGCATGGGGATATCATGCAAGCTCAACCAATAACGCAACACATGCGCCTGCCTCCGCGCTGAAAGCTGACGCCACGCAAGCAAACTAAAGTCGCTTGCCTCAGGGCCTAAATCCAATTGTTCTAAATCAGCCGCCGCCACCTCTTCCAACAAGGCCTGCGCCTCCGCCATCAGGCGGGCATGGCGACTAAGCGTCTGCTTCCATTGCGGCCACGCCCGCTCCAGCCCCGGAATCAGCAAGCGTCGTAAAGCACCCCGCTTATAGCGTAGATCTAGATTACTCGGATCCTTAATCATCTCAAAGCCGCTGAGCTCCGTAAATAGCGCCGCAGCTTCCATAATCACTTGACGTTCTAGTTGCAACCAAGGCCGATGGTAGATCACACCGCCATAGCGATGTTCACGCTGCATGCCCCCCATCCCCTTGACGCCACTGCCTCGCAACAAACGCAATAATAAGGTTTCCGCTTGATCATTAAGATGATGCGCCAAAATAAAATGCTGAATCTGATGCGCTTGACAATAGTCACTATAGGCTTGATAACGTGCGAGACGGGCGGCTGCCTCCTCACCTAGACCAGAATGCCGTGCCACCGTCACCCGTAGCACCTCACAGTGAGCACCCAAATACGCCGCTAGAGCCTGGCAATGCTCCGCCCAAGCCTCTGCCTCAGACATCAAACCATGATGAATATGAAGCACATGCAAGCTAATATTAAACTCGCGGACCATAGGGACCATAGCCGCCAGCAGCATAGAGGAGTCGGCGCCACCGCTTAAGCCCACGGCAATACGGAGGGCTGGCGTACGAGTGGGATTAGCCGATTGAAGTGAGCGCAATAAATCGACGAGTGGCTTCATTAAGCCGCTCGTCGATTTCGCTTCATAAAAAGGAATTAGGGAGGGATGGTAATGCTCGCTTAGCGCCTTAGGCTTTTTCAACGAAGCTACCATAAGCCATTAAACGCTCAAGGCGACGATCCACTAACTGAGTAGCACTCATGCCGTGTAATGAGCGTAACGCTTCAGTTAAGGCGCGACGTAAGTTACGGTACATGAGCTGATGGTCACGATGTGCGCCACCGACAGGCTCAGGAATCACCTTATCAATAAGACCTAATTGCTCTAATTTTGGTGCCGTAATAGCCAAGGCCTCGGCTGCCACCGGCGCCTTGTCGGCACTGCGCCATAGAATAGAGGCGCAGCCTTCGGGCGAAATCACCGCATAGGTCGCATACTGCAACATTTGCACCACATCACCCACCGCAATCGCCAAGGCACCACCAGAACCGCCCTCACCGATAATGGTCGCAATTAAAGGCACCTTTAACTCAGCCATGGCGTAAAGATTTTGCCCAATCGCCTCCGACTGACCACGTTCCTCTGCACCAATACCTGGGTAAGCACCCGGGGTATCGATAAAGGTAAAGATCGGTAAGTCGAACTTTTCAGCCAAACGCATAAAACGCAACGCCTTACGATAACCCTCAGGCCTAGGCATACCAAAATTACGGCGCGCCCGCTCCTTGGTGTCACGACCCTTTTGGTGACCGATCACCACACAAGGCTCACCATTAAAACGAGCTAAGCCACCGACAATCGAAGGATCATCCGCATACATACGGTCGCCATGCAACTCATAAAAATCAGTAAATAAGCCGTCAATATAATCCAGGGTATAAGGACGCTGTGGATGACGCGCTACCAATGCAGTCTGCCAAGGCGATAACTTCTTATAAATGGACTCAGTTAAGTCGTCACTCTTTTGCTGAAGCTTAGTGATCTCCTCGGATATATCAACCACGGAGTCGCCGGACATATGGCGTAATTGATCAATCTTCTGCTCCAACTCTTCGATTGGTTTTTCAAATTCCAAATAGGTGTTTTTCATCTTTTTGCTCTATAGCCTTTTACTCTACTGAGTGAAATATCGTTGCTATGCCACAGCGTCGTCAAGCATACTACGCCACATATACCAAGTCGCTACCGTCTGCCAAGGCTGCCAATTATCAGCCAGCTCACGCACTTCAAAACGCGACACCGGCTCACCACTAAAATAATGCTTGGAGACCGCCTTAAGTAGTCTGGCATCCTCCAAAGGTAAAACATTAGGCCGATGTAAATTAAATATTAAAAACATCTGCGCCGTCCATGCCCCAATGCCGCGAATCTGACACAGCTCATTTATCACTTCTTGATCCGACATTTTAGACCATTTTTTAGGATTAACGGTTCTAGCTTCAAAGTGATTAGCAAGATCAATCAAATTACCGGCCTTACGCTTGGCAATACCGATGGCTAACAATTGCTCCACCGTGCGTGCGGAGATACACTGGACGGTAGGTTGTTGACCGCATAAGTGAACTAAATTACGCCAGACCTGATTCGCACGAGCCTCGGAAGACTGCACCGAAATCAGCGAGCGCGCCAAGGTACTAAAAGCACCTTGCGTTGTGGCGGCAAAGTACTCACCCTCATATTGCTGAATAATTTTATTGAGAATACGGTCATTTGCTTTTAAATGCTCAACCGCCTCATCCCAATACGCCGGTTTTGTGCCTTTGCTAGCCATACTAAATCCTGCGCCACTGGGTCAAACCACCGGGCTTATCCTCTAACTCAATACCGGCTTGCTTTAATTGGTCCCGAATCTGATCGGCCAGGGCAAAATCTCGGGCCGCCTTGGCCTCACTACGTTGCTGAATTAAGCCTTCAACCTCAACCTCAGTTAAGGCACTGTCGCTACTTTGCTCACTACCTAAACGGGTATAGCGTGAGTAAGAACGTAAATAGACCACCGGATCCTGCTGTAAAATGCCTAAGAGGCCGCCTAAAGCACGCATCTGTGCCGCTAAAGCACGATCTCCCTCACGGTTTGCCTGAGTTAACATCTCAAATAAAACCGCAATCGCCACAGGCGTATTAAAATCATCATTCATCGCCGCCTTAAAGGCTTTGGCGTAATCGCTGTCCCAATCAATTTCAACTGCAGGCTCTACCCCTTCAAAACCGAGATTATTTAAGCCTTGATAAAAACGATCCAAGGCATGTTGGGCGTCATTTAGATTGTCAGGGGCAAAATTTTGCTGACTGCGGTAGTGATTACGTACGATAAAAAAGCGCAACATCTCCGCTTCACGCACATGATAGGGATAATCCGCCACCTCGGGATTCGTCTTATCGGTGCCGATCACCTGACGAATGGTCATAAAATTACCCAGTGATTTAGACATTTTGTCGTTATCCACCATCAAGGGACCACAGTGCATCCAATGATTTGCTAGGGTACCACCAAAGGCTCCCTCGGACTGAGCAATTTCATTTTCGTGGTGTGGGAATTTTAAATCTGGACCACCACCATGAATATCTAGCGGCATCCCTAACAAATCGCGACTCATGGCCGAACACTCAATATGCCACCCTGGACGACCCACACCGTAGGGCGAATCCCACTTACTATCCTCAGGATCCTCTGCTTTGGAGGCCTTCCACAACACAAAATCCAAGGGATCCTCCTTGGCATCAGAAATAGCTACACGCCCACCCGCACGCATTTCATCCGGACTACGTCCAGAAAGCTTGCCGTACTCGGGAAAACTGCGAACACGATAATTGACATCACCGTCATCACTCTGATAAGCCAAGCCCTTTTCTTCAAGTGCTTGAATAATTTCCACCATCCCCTGTACATGACGCGTCGCGCGTGGCTCATGATCCGGCGCTTGCACCGATAAGGCACGCTCATCAGCATGCATCGCCTCAGTGAAAAAACTCGTCACCTGATGCAAAGGCTGCTGTGTCGCTACCGCACGACGGATAATCTTATCGTCGATATCCGTGATATTGCGTACATACGTAACCTCATAACCCTGGCAACGCAACCAACGCTGAACCACATCAAAACTCACCAACATACGTGCATGACCTAGATGACAAAAGTCATAAACCGTCATACCACAGACGTACATGCGGATTTTATTTGCTTCAACAGGCTTTAATTCATCCTTGCGACGTGTTAAAGAGTTATATATCAACATAGGTTATGAGAAATAAAGTTACAATAGAGGATTAATTTAGATCGTTAAGTATAGCAATCTAGCACCTTTTCTGTTGAGTATTGCCCCGATGAATAAGAGAAAGATTCCTTTATATATTGCTTTTAGCTTCGCTTTAAGTGGTCTTTATGCACCGGTGTCGGCGCAGTACATCCCTTTGACTGACTTACCTGAAGTACCACTGCAGATGAACGAAGGCGGTCAGCTGATACAAGCCTATCCCCAAAGCGGTGCGGCGCCAGTCAGTGATGAGCTAAGTTTAGAGATAGCGGATAGTCTCAATCTTGAACCCTTGGATCAAACACTCTATGATGCGCCCTACGGACAAATCTCGGCCACCCCTATCGAGTTCCAAACGCTTAATCAAGCAGCGACGGTACCTGCTGGCAGCACTGGCGCTAGCGGTCTGACAAGCTCAGCACAAAGCGATGCAGCTACGGATGGTGGTTGGCAGGGCTTGGCCAATCTATTACAAAAGCTAGAACCCAAGGTCGACACCAGTCTGCCCGAGACCCGTAGTCAATTAAGCAATCGCATTAACGCCCTTATCAATGCAGGACGTTATCAAGCCGCCTTAGATGAAATCAACAAGGTCTTCAGTAGTACTGGCTATATTGAAAGCCCAGGCGAAGATGTACAGTTACGCTTTTTGGAAGCACGTGCCTATAGTGGCTTGGGCCAATCCCAACAAGCACTGGCACGCTATAAGGACTTAAACAGCAAATACCCGGAGCTACCTGAGCCTTATAATAACTTAGCCGCGCTGCAAATGAGCTTGGGCTTATTGGATGAAGCCTATGAATCACTCAGCATGGCCACAACACTCCGACCTAACTATGGCTTGGCACAACGCAATTTGGCGATGGTACATTTACTCAAAGCCCAGCAAAGCTTTGAGATCGCTGCCAAACAACGGGTTGCCGGCGCTGCTGAGGCCGCACAGTCAATTCGTCAAATCATTGAGAGAGGACAAAGCAAATGATGTTAAAATCAAGCCGTTTAGTCGCATTAACACTAGCGGCCACATTCACTATGGCACCTGCAACGACGGTGCTATCACAAACAAATAATCAAAAGGATTCAAGTGCTATGTCAAATACACGCGTTAAATTAGTAACTAATATGGGTGATATTGTTTTAGAATTAGACGGTGCCAAAGCGCCTATCACCACGCAAAACTTTCTGGACTATGTGAAAAACGGTTTTTACAGCAATGTGATTTTCCACCGCGTGATTCCTAACTTTATGATTCAAGGTGGCGGTTTTGAGCCAGGTATGAATCAGAAAAACACAAACGCGCCCATTACCAATGAAGCGGATAACGGTTTAAAAAATGATAAGTACACCATCGCCATGGCGCGTACTCAAGATCCGCATTCTGCTTCTGCGCAATTCTTTATTAACACCAACAATAACGACTTCCTTAACTTCACCGCCCCTAGCGTTCAAGGTTGGGGCTATGCCGTTTTCGGTAAAGTGGTTGAAGGCACTGAGGTAGTGGATGCGATTGAAAAGGTAGCCACCGGTACCCGCGGTTTCCACGGCGATGTACCACGTGAAGACGTGATTATCCAAAGCGCAGAAATTGTTGAATAAACTGTCTCTCACAGGCACGGTTTATTTGGCCTCAGATATTCATCTGGGGCCCACTATCCCCCGTACTAATCAAGCTTTTTATCACTTCTTAACAGAGGCTGCAAGCGCCGCCGACAGCTTGATTCTGGTGGGGGATATTTTCAATTACTGGATTGGCGATGATATTGCCATGCACCAGCCAGAGCCATGGTTAACAGAGGCACTCACTCAGCTACAGCGCTTTGCAGCTCAAAAACCGCTCTATTTAATCCGTGGCAATCGTGATTTCCTGATTGGTCACGCCTTAGCCGAACGGCTTGGGGCAAGACTATTAGCCGATCAAATTATTTTACATGTTGATGATCTGGCGGTTTATCTTAGTCATGGCGATGAGCTATGCACCGACGATAAGGGCTTTATGCTCTTTAGAGCATGGACGCGTCAAGCTTGGCTACAACAGCTATTTTTTAAACTCCCGCTCACATGGCGCCTAGCAATTGCCAATAAGGCACGTAAAAAAAGCCAAAGCAAGCAGGCTGCGCCTAATTACCAGCACCAGCGCGGTGATGTGACAGAAGCTGCTGTTAGGCGTGTGTTTGAGCAACATCCAGGGCTTCAAGGCATGATTCATGGACATACCCATAAGCCGCAGCAGCACCTGATAACGCTTAATGGCAAAAGCTATTGGCGTGTGGTGCTACCTGACTGGGAGCTAGATCAAGCAGCTCCCCGCCAGGGCTATGCCATCTTAACTAAAGACGGTGTGCAATTGATCAGCGCTTAAGCCTGCTTTACAAATAACCTAGCGCCCATAAACCAACCACGGCACCAAAAATAATACGGTAAATCGCAAATGGTTTATAACTGAATTTAGAAACAAAGCGTAGAATCGCTCGCACTAACACCAAAGCACTTAAAAAAGCAAAAATAAAACCAACCACGATCGCTGAGATATTTTCATCACTCAGCTGATCACCGTATTTATATAGGCTCAGCACGGTCGCCGCCAACATGGTCGGCATCGCCAAAAAGAAAGAAAACTCGGTCGCTGTACGACGCGGAATGCCGGCAATCATACCGGAAATAATGGTAGCGCCAGAACGTGAGGTACCTGGCACCATCGCCAAACATTGAGCAAAGCCCACCACCAAAGCCTGCTTCCAAGTAATTTTTTCCAGCCCTGCACCAAGCGGTGTATTCTCATCAAGCAATTGATTGGCCTTACTCATATGCGGACGACTTTCCACCCACAGCATAATCAAACCACCGACGATAAGGGTAAACACATAGACAAAAAACTTGCCGTCCAGTAGTTTAGCCACTTGATCAATAATCAATAAACCAATCACCGCTGCCGGCAGAAAGGCCAAAATAAGATTACGCGTCACCAATACATACTTTTGTTCACGCCGCAATAAACCGCCCAACAACTCCAGCAGATAATGACGATAAATCCAGATAACAGCAAGAATAGAGCCAAACTGAATCACGATTTCGTAGACTTTGACCTCACCGGAGTCAAAATTAATCCAGTCACCCCAAATAATTAAATGCGCTGTGCTAGAAATCGGTAAAAACTCGCTTAAGCCCTCAATCATACCGATAAATGCGGCTTTTAAAAGATAAATAATATTCATACTCAATGACTTATAGAATTAGCACTAAGCTACATTGAAAGGCTAAGTCCCTATCGTGCTTACTTAGCCTCATGCGTGAAAATATTTGCGATACTACTTCGCTGCATTTAAGGTCTGCACTAATTGAGCGAAGATCTTGGGGCTAGCGGCGAGCACATTACCCGTACGCATCCAATTCTGCTCCCCTTGCCAATCACCAATCAGGCCACCGGCCTCCAACACCAACAAACTACCGGCCGCAGTATCCCAGGCATTTTGCTTAAGACCACAGTAGGCATCTAAACGACCACAAGCTAAATAAGCCAACTCTAGCACCGTACTACCTAAGCGACGGAAGCCATTGCTGCGACTAATTAATTCATTAATAAACTGCGTATCAGCATGCTCAGCACTAAACTTACTAGCCACGCTAATAATCGCCACATCCAAGCTAGGACAAGGACTGACACGAATACGGCGATCATTTAAAAAGGCCCCGCCCCCACGACTCGCCGTAAAGAGCTCATTGCGATTAGGATCGTAAATCACTGCCTGTTCAATCTGACCACGTACGGCTAAGGCGATGGAAACGGCATAATTAGGAAAACCATGAATAAAATTCTTAGTACCGTCTAAGGGATCGATAATCCAACGATACTCAGAGTCCCCGGTAATACCCGATTCCTCGGCCACAAAGGCGTGATCAGGATATGCCTCACTCAAAATCTGAATAATAGCTTCCTCAGCATGACGATCAATATCAGTGACATAATCGCCTGGACCCTTGGTGGAGATGGAGATTTTATCTAGATGTAAACTGGCACGGTTAATGATATTTCCGGCGCGACGGGCTGCCTTAATGGCAGTATTAAGCATTGGGTGCATGATTATTACAGAACAAGTTTAGTAAAATCACTATTTTAAATGACAACACAATTTTGAGCTACCTAAGCTAGACTTTTCCTAGTAATAGTTAGAAGATAAACAGCATGAGCATCAATTCACTCGCAAGAACACATTTTATAATGACCAATCCCAGCCACCCGGGTAATGTCGGTGCTGCCGCACGCGCCATGAAAACCATGGGTTTTGAGCGATTGCGCTTAGTAAAACCGCGCTTTGAGCAGATGATGCAACATGAAGAAGCCATAGCATTTGCCAGCGGCGCCCAAGATGTGCTTGCTAATAGCCTTGAGTTCGCTAGCTTTGAGGAGGCCTTACAAGGCACCACACTCAGCTTCGCACTGACCGCCCGCCCCCGCGATATAGGGCCCAACTGTCTGCATCTACGCGCTGCGGCACAATTAGCCAAAAATCACTTAGCGGCGGATTCAGCGCACCAAGTAGCCGTGGTATTTGGTACTGAGCGTAGTGGTCTGAGTAATGAGCAAATCAGTCATTGTCACTATATTTGCTATATCCCGGCCAACCCCAACTACAGCTCCTTAAACATCGCCCAAGCCATGCAACTCACCGCCTGGGAGCTACGCTATGCTTTGCTTGAGGCAAAAGATAGCGATGAGGCTAGCGCCATCCATGCTGAACCAAATAGCGCTGCGCACTTCCCTGCACCCGCTCAGGATCCCCTAGCACCGCAAGAAAAGGTGGAGGCGCTTATGGCCCATTGGCAAGAGGCGCTGGAGGCCATTGAGTTTATTGACCCCGAGCGCCCTAAACAGACCATGTTAAAAATGCGTTACTGGTTAATGCGCAGCCGCCTTACGCAAAATGAATGCGATATGTTGCGCGGCGTTTGCACACAAATCCTCAAACACGCCAATTCAGCTTAAGCCATGCCCTCACAGAACTGAAGCATGACCTTTGTCCTAAGGTAGCTGCCATATATAAAAATAAAGCGCCTTAAACTAAGGCTAAGGCGCTCCCCGAACTCAACGACATCACTGCCTATCCTGTCTACTCCGACTCATCCGCTAAGGCATTTTCAAGGTCTTGCTTAGCATGCGCTGCCGAAATATGCTCAACCCGGGTAAAGGGTAAATCAAAGCCCGCAGCCTCAAGCGTTTTGCGTACACCCAACATGATTTTCGACAACTCGTCAAAATACACAGCAGCCGGTACCCATGCACGTAAATTAAGTACTAAGCTATTTTCACGATACTCATTCACATACACAGAATAAGGTAAATCCTTAATCACTTGCTCATTGCGCTCTAATAATCGCTTCAGCAAGGCAATGGCTTCCTCTGTATCTTCACCGTAATGCAGCGCAACGGGTAAATCGATACGACGATTGGCATTACGACTAAAATTAATAATGGTGCTATTCCACACCGTACTATTCGGTATGGTAAGCAAAATACCATTAGCCTGCTTGATACTGGTTAAGAACAAGCCGATTTCCTCAACCGTACCTTCATAATTACCACCAATGCTCACATACTCCCCTTGCGCTAAGGGACGTAAGCTTAACAACATAATGCCCGCCGCAATATTCTGTAGCGTGCCTTGCAAAGCCAAACCAATGGCCACACCGGCCGCACCTAAAGCAGCAATTAAACTGGCGGTCTGCACACCGAACTGGGACAGGACGACCACAATGGTCAAAATACGAATAATCCATTGCACAAAGGAACTAATCATCGGCAATGCGGTGGTATCCACCTTACGCTTGGTATGGCCAAGGCGACGAATGGCTCGACACACCAAATTAGAAATAGCCCACCCTAGTATTAAAATCACAATGGCACTGACAAAGTCGATCACAAACTTTTCCAGTAGCGGGATATATGGACTAATGGTTTCGAACATCAGAACTCCTAATAGAATAGTATTAATTGTCACATTGAGACTTTATACTTAGATGAGCAATAAAAGCAAATCATATTGAAACAGGTTGTAGCAATGTTTAATCAGGTCAGAAATATAATCAGCCCCCAGAGAATCCCTTTTCAAGCATTTGATGATGCCGAAAAAGCGTGGGAGCAATTACACTTTATTTATGAAAGAAACTGCAATTTTATACGTCAACACTTTCATCAATACGCCAATCAAAACTTACCGGAAAATCAGGCCATTCGTGCCTTTTATCCTGCCGTTCGTTTACAGATCACTCATCACCACGATGTGGACTCACGCCTCTCCTACGGCTTTGTGGAGGGTCCTGGGGTGTATGAAACGACCGTAACACGACCAGATTTATTTAAGCAATATTTAATTGAGCAAATTACACTCTTAATTAAAAATCACCAATGCAGTGTAGAAATCGGTGAGTCCCAAACCCCTATCCCCTTGCATTTTTGTTTTAATCAAAATGAAGCCCTCGCTGAAGAGCGTCCAGCTATTTTGACCGATGCTGTGGGCGCGAAAATGCTGAATCACTTTGATGTACCAAATCTGGCCCAAATTGATGATGCCATTGTCAATGGCACCTACCCCTTAACACCTGGCAAAGCCATGCCACTCGCCCCCTTTACTGCGGCCCGGGTGGATTATTCATTACAGCGTTTACAGCACTACACCGGCACAAAACCGGCGCACTTTCAGCAGTTTATTTTATTTACCAATTATCAGTTTTATGTTGAAGAGTTTTGTCATTATGCCAGGGAACAAGTGCAATCAGATGACTCAAGCTATACCGAACTGGTGTTGCCGGGGGATATTCTGGTCGATAAGCTCCTGAGTGCAGAGCAAATCAAAGCAGCAACGGCCGGCGTCAAAAAACCGCAAATGCCTGCTTATCATTTAAAACGAGCCGACGGCAGTGGCATCACACTGGTCAACATTGGTGTTGGTCCTTCCAATGCCAAGACCATCACCGACCATATTGCCGTATTACGTCCTACCGCTTGGTTGATGGTGGGACATTGCGCTGGACTTCGCAGTAGCCAACAGTTAGGTGATTATGTGTTAGCGCATGCCTATGTGCGTGAAGACCATGTGCTGGATGAGGATCTACCCCTCTTTGTGCCCATACCCGCCCTGGCAGAGATACAAGTAGCCTTGGAGGAAGCGGTTGCCGAAATTTCTGGCTTAAAAGACTATGAGTTAAAACGTATTATGCGTACTGGTACCGTGGCCAGCATTGATAATAGAAACTGGGAGCTGCGTTATCAGGAGGGACCGGTGCAGCGCCTGTCTCAATCCCGTGCCATCGCCCTAGATATGGAGTCAGCAACCATCGCAGCGAATGGCTTTCGTTTCAGAGTGCCTTATGGCACCTTATTATGCGTGTCCGATAAGCCATTGTATGGTGAATTAAAGCTGCCTGGCATGGCGACGGAGTTCTATCGGATTCAAGTTGCGCAGCATCTGCAAATTGGTATACGTGCCTTGGAAATACTCAGAAAGATGCCCAAAGAACGTATCCACTCGCGCAAGCTGAGAAGCTTTATTGAGACCGCCTTTCACTAAGCCCTGCTTGCGGTGCTGACATCACAAGCACCGCAGTAAGCTTTCACTTGATGCCGGACGCCAGCGCGTCCGGCTTTAATAGCACGATCTATAATAGTTTAAGCTTAAATCTGCCCCTTAATTTTCGCTTGCAGGCGCTTAGGATTTTTATGCGCCAGTCATACTATCCTCCACCAGGCTTGGTTGCAAAGCCTAAGACTGTCATATAATATTAAGCACGACATTCGCACAGAGTAGCTGCAAGCAAGTGCCAATAAGTCATCGCTTTAACCGCAGCCTTCAAGCCGCACGCGGCACCTCCTAATCAAGTAATAAGTGATAGCTTTAATGACAACGAGTGATTTATCATCCCATACGCCCATGATGCGACAATACTTTAAGCTTAAACAGGAAGCGGGTTCGATGCTGCTGTTTTATCGCATGGGTGACTTTTATGAGATGTTTTATGATGATGCAATCAAAGCCGCACGCCTACTTAATCTCACCCTAACTAGCCGCGGTACCAGTGAGCCTATCCCGATGGCTGGCGTACCGGTGCATGCGATGGAGCAGTACTTAGCCCGTTTGGTCGCCATGGGTGAATCTGTGGCAATTTGTGAGCAGATTGGCGATCCGGCAACGAGCAAAGGCATTGTCGAGCGACAAATTGTGCGCACAGTAACCCCTGGTACCCTCACCGATGACAGTCTGCTACCAAGCAATAGCGATCGTCCACTGTTAGCCATTTATCTTAGTCACAAAGCACGCCACCGTAAATATGGCCTAGCGTGGATGAACTTAGCCAGCGGTGAATTTAGGGTAAATGAATGTGCCATTGATAATTTAGCCTCCGAAGTGCATCGAATTGCGCCAGCAGAAATTATTACAGCTGATTCATTTAAGCTTGAACTAAATTATCCGGCGGCCTATAGCAAAACAGCAGATTGGCATTTTGAGTTAAGTGCTGCCGAGGCCAAGCTTTGCAGCCATTTTGCAGTCGATCGTTTAACCGCCTTCGGCTTAGATGAGCTACCCAATGCTACCATCGCCGCCGGGGCTTTATTAAGCTTTGTAGAAAACACACAAAAGCGTAGCCTCTCGCATATCAAACCGATTCAGCCAGATGATACGCAAGACTATTTGATCTTAGATCCAGTCACCCGCAAAAACTTAGAAATTACCCAAACCATTAGCGGTGACAGTAGTCCCACCCTATTTAGTCTGTTAGACCATTGTCATACAGCGATGGGAAGCCGTTTATTGCGTCGCTTTTTGCATCACCCCTTACGCGCCAATGCACCGATTCTAGAGCGCCAGCTTTGTGTACAGGCCTTTTATCATCTCTATACCACACGTCATTTCGATGATCCGATTCAGGGTTTTGAGCTTTTTTTAAAAAACACACCAGATATTGAGCGTGTGGCGACTCGCATTGCCCTTAGCTCAGTGCGGCCAAAGGAATTAGCTGCGCTACGCGATGCCTTAGTCAAACTACCTGCGCTATGTGAATTGATTGCGGCAAACTTTAGCGAGACACCGGCGTTGCTTAAACTACATACGCTGTTAACAATTGATCCTGAAGCAGCGCAGCTATTACAAGGAGCCATTGCAGCGGAGCCTGCCACGATGCTGCGAGATGGTGGTGTGATTGCCGACGGTTTTGATAGTGAACTCGATGAGTTGCGCCGATTGACGACTGATAGTGGCGAGTTTTTACAACAACTAGAAGCACGTGAACGAGAAAAAACCGGTATTAGTAATTTACGGGTGGAATATAACCGCGTGCACGGCTTTTTTATTGAGGTTAGCAAGGGACAAATCGAAAAAGTTCCCACAGAATACCGCCGTCGCCAGACCCTGAAAAATGTTGAGCGCTATATTACGCCGGAGCTAAAGGCGTGGGAAGATAAAATTCTCTCCGCTAAGGATCGTTGCTTAAGCCGTGAAAAATGGCTTTTTGAGCAATTAATTATACAATTACAAGCCCATGTTGAAGCCATGCATCAGGCCTCGCACGCCTTGGCTCAACTAGACGTGTATAAGGCCCTAGCGCATCATGCCTATGCCAATCAATGGGTACTGCCCGAATTAATTGAGGGACCAATGATTCACATTAGGCAAGGACGTCACCCCATTGTCGAACGCAGCATCGAGCGCTTTACGCCCAATGATTGCCAACTCGATGCACGCCGACGTATGCTGTTGGTGACTGGCCCAAATATGGGTGGTAAATCCACCTATATGCGACAGACCGCCTTAATTGTATTGCTAGCGCGGATGGGTAGTTTCGTACCGGCTGAGGCGGCTCAAATTGGCCTAATTGATCGTATTTTTACCCGTATCGGTGCAGCTGATGACTTAGCTGGCGGGCGCTCCACCTTTATGGTGGAAATGACCGAGGCGGCCACTATTTTAACGGCCGCCACGCCAAATAGCTTAGTGCTGATGGATGAAATTGGTCGCGGCACATCCACCTACGACGGTCTTGCGCTTGCTTGGGCCATTGCCTGCCGTTTATTGACACATAATCAAGCATTAGTACTCTTTGCTACCCATTATTTTGAGTTAACCCGCTTGCCAGAACAGTTTGAAGACGTTGCTAATGTGCATTTAAGTGCGGCTGAGTCTGCGCAGGGGCTAGTCTTTTTACATGAGGTTAAGGAGGGTCCAGCCAATCGTAGTTACGGTATTCAAGTGGCACAACGAGCTGGTATCCCCATGGCAGTTATTCGGCAAGCGAAGCGTGAGCTGGATAACTTGGAGTTAAAGGCCGAGGAGCGCCCGCAGCTGGATTTATTTAGTGCCCCGCTAGAGGAAATCAATCAACAAGCAAATGACGATCAGCTTGAGCTAAAAGCGTTTAAAGAAAGTCTTGCTGCGATTGATCCAGACTCCCTCAGCCCTCGAGAGGCTTTAGATCTACTGTATCAGCTAAAAAACCAATTCGGTGGGGACTAAGGCTTCTTGCTGCAACTTTGAGGCAAGTACTGGGTGCGCACGATGACTTTTTCGAATGATAAAAAACCTAAAGCCTTAGACAAGAAAGAAATTATAGGGTAGAATATCTTTTTTTGCGTGCCAGTAGCTCAACTGGATAGAGCACCCGCCTTCTAAGCGGGCGGTTGTGAGTTCGAGTCTCGCCTGGCGCGCCATCAAACAGAGATAGCTGTCTTAGGATATGATGAGTATTAACAACATATCCATGCTAGCTAGCTGAAGTTTTTAAGTAGTAGCGGCTTCTTTCATTGACATAATAAATTTACCTGCTATACTTATTAATTCTTCTGTGGTGACCGTAGCTCAGTTGGTAGAGTCCCGGATTGTGATTCCGGTTGTCGTGGGTTCGAGCCCCATCGGTCACCCCATCAATTTCTTTTCAATCGATCTCCCACACTGAGACCTTTGCAATAACCCCTCAAATTTCCTAA
>NZ_KV793538.1:0-1501 GCF_001808505.1 Oligella sp. HMSC09E12 | reverse complement strand
CCACCTCAATCTGATAACCACCATCGCCTGCATAAATACCGGTTTTTTAGTAAATTGTATATTTCGATTTGAATCAATAGAAACCTGTTTCTAACAAACCATCTTGTTTTGCAAACTGAATAAACTTCTCTATTGCCTCAGGTTCTCGCCCCATTACATCGTCAAGGAGTTTTTCTTGGATTAGTGGTGCATAGTACAAACCATTATATCGGTTGGGGAAAAATGTCCATTGACCTTTCAAAACACTATCTACAATCTCAACCTCTCTTGAATCATAAATCATTAACCAACCACCATTGTCTCTTGGTAAGCCTAAAAAATAAGTTACATACTCTATTTTACCTGCGCTACGAAATACCTCCCCCCAGTAAATACCAAAGACCTCTATATTTTCACCATCTTCTTTATCATTAATCTTCATCTATTTTCCTTTCGACAATTCAACTCTATCCATTATTTCTAATTATTCTTTTGATGGTTTCCTCACGACAATCTTCATGTCATAGGCTTTATCAGTATGCCTGTTGTATTGGTAATGAATCTCTATTTGTTTTCCATCTGTGAACTTGCGATTAACAGTCATCTTCTGGAAACCTGCACTTTCTGGAAACCGAGGGTCATTATTCATACCAATCAAACCCTTACCTTTACTTGGATTTGAAGCCACCTCCTTCCAAAAAAGTTGCTCTCTCAAATCACTAAGTATTATCGATTGATTTACGTTGGCCGTTGAAATTTTTTTCGCATTAGAAACAGCTTTCAATACATTCGCATCGGTAACGCCCGCTTTAACTAAGAGGGCCGTGTCCGTTAGAGCTGGCTCATAACTTATCCCTTTGGAGCCCGTACCAGCCACCGGTCTAAGGACTAAAGAATTAGGTGTTTTAAAACCCATCAACAGGGCTTCTTGAGCAAAGACAGGGGCCACCATCAGCGTACCACCCATCACTTGCATTGACCCATCCACTAACTGACCATCTGCAATAGCCGCTGAACCCAGTCCAATACTGTAGCCTCCTGCAGCAGCCGACACGCCCCTCACCACCGCGCCCACAGGACCCGTCATAAAATAAAGTGCAGGCTCTGCTGCTTTGGCAAGCTTCATGTCCATCGACTCATACACACCGACTTGTTGAAGAGCTTTGCTATAGAGTTCACTAACGTATGAATCCTCTACCTTGCCATCAGCAATGGGCATATCAAGAATACGTAGGGCAAGTTCCGGATCACCTCCTGATACCTGCTCCAATATCAAGCCCAAGATCTGTGTTTCCTGAGGACTCAAGGATGAACTATCTGCTTGGTAGCGGGCAAGTAAGTTGTCCGCATAGGCATCTTTTTCAACTAAATCAATGAACTCGCGTGCTTCCTCTAGGGTGAGATCTCGTTGACCGAGACCAAGTACTCCCTTTTCAAGGGATTTATCCACTAACTCTTGACGTCGTTGATATTCTAACGGTGACAGCCAGTTATTATCCACCGCCGTCCCCGCCGACTGTGC
>NZ_KV793537.1:0-11698 GCF_001808505.1 Oligella sp. HMSC09E12 | reverse complement strand
AAAGGAAGTTACACAAAATTATTTACAGGCCTCAATCAGCCGTCTGACGATTTGATAGCAAGTCTTATTTGCGCCTATTGCAATATAAAACTAACCATTAGCAATGATAATCCTTGCGTGCCCCCTGGTAACTATATCTAAGGTATTTATCCCCATTGTGATACGTAAATAATGAGGGTTTATGATGTATTAGGGATTTAGTATCTACTGTTTGCTAAAGGATTTATCAAATCACTTCTCATATCGCCTTGCTGTCACATAAGTTTATGTCTGATTCATCTAAATAAACTCTGCTTTCTGTCACGAAACTGAAAAACTCGGCATCTATAATGTAAACGTTTACATTATGGGCGCTTAGTTGAGTGTCATGAGTATTGAAAAAATTGCTGAGCTTGCTCAAGTTTCGATTGCAACCGTTTCACGCGCATTTAATTCACCCAATAAGGTGTCTGATAAAACGCGTGAACGTGTCCTACAGAAAGCGAAAGAAATTGGCTATATTTCAAATGCCAGCGCTCGCGCTTTACGCACGAATAAAACTAATGTTATCGGGGTTATGGTGCCGACTATGCTTAACCCTGTCTATGCGGAGTATTGTGAAGGAATAACCCAATCGGCTTTTGAGACAGGTTATTCAACCATGATATTGAATTCAGCCTATCACTTAGAGCAAGAAAAAATTGTTCTCCAGAAATTACTTGAGGCAAATGTTGATGGTTTAATTTTAACCGTTTCGAATACACAGAATCCCCAAGCCATGAGCTTTGTTAAAGCCTTAAGAATTCCTTATGTGTTGGCATATAACAATGACCCTCATTATCCATGTGTCTCTGTTGATAGCCGCCAAGCTTTAACTGAACTTGTTGCGTCTTTAACTAATGCTGGACATCAACATATTACGATGGTATGTGGTGAATTAGCCGTTTCTGATAGAGCTCAGCAGCGGTACCAAGGTTACTTAGATGCTGTTCAACATAGCCCTGGCTTACAGCCGAATCTACTTGAGATCCCTTTTATTGAATCTGCGAATGCACAAATCCAGCAATACCTTATGGAGCATTCGCATATCACTGCTTTAGTCTGTTCTAACGATTTATTAGCGATTCGCTGTTTGCGGGCTGCGCAACAATTGGGTCGAAAAATTCCGGATGACCTATCCATTATCGGTTTTGATGGCATTGCCCTAGGCCGTGAACTCTGTCCGATGTTGAGCTCTATAGAAACACCAAATAAGCAAATCGGCCAAACCAGTTTTTCTCTCTTATATCAAGCCATGCTAAATGACACAGCATTAAGTCCGCTTGATACATGTCTATTGCCTTATTCATTTCAACAAGGTGAATCTTGCAATATTGCCTTCATTAATTTACCCCATAGGAGTTAGCTGTGAAATTATCTTTACGTTCTGTAGTGAAATCAGGTCTTACTGCTGTCGCCCTGACACTCTCAAGCAGTGTTTTAGCACAAACAGTTATTTGTTATAACTGTCCTATCGAATGGGCCGACTGGGGCTCGCAAATTCAGGCTATTAAGTCTGAAACCGGTATTACCGTACCACCAGATAATAAAAACTCAGGACAATCTCTTGCTCAATTAGTAGCCGAAAAAAATAGTCCAGTTGCTGACGTTGTTTATTTAGGCGTAACCTCAGGCATCCAAGGTGCTAAAGAAGAGCTTGTTGAACCCTTTAAACCAGAGCGTTGGGATGATATTCCAGAAGGTCTTAAAGATAAAGATGGCAAATGGTTTTCTATCCATTCAGGTACCTTAGGCTTTATGGTAAATGTAGATGCTTTAGGTGGTAAGGCTGTACCACAATCTTGGGAGGATCTGTTAAAGCCTGATTACAAAGGCATGGTGGCTTACTTAGACCCATCGTCAGCATTTGTGGGATATGCCGGTGCTGTTGCTGCTAACTTAGCTATGGGTGGTGACCTAGATAACATGGCTCCAGGTATTGCTTTCTTAAAGAAACTCAAAGCGAATGACCCCATCGTACCAAAGCAAACATCTTACGCTCGTGTCTTATCGGGTGAAATACCAATTCTTATTGACTACGACTTCAATGCTTACCGCGCTAAATACAAAGATGAGGCTAATGTTGAATTTGTCATTCCTAAAGAAGGCACCATAGTGGTTCCTTATGTGATGTCGCTGGTAAAAGGTGCTCCGCATGCGGAAGATGCAAAAAAGGTTTTAAACTTTGTTTTATCTGATAAAGGCCAAGCCATCTGGGCAAATGCCTATTTACGTCCTGTTCGCAGTGCGACTATTCCTGCTGAAGTTTCTGAACGTTTCCTACCAGAAACTGAATACCAGCGTGCACAAGCCGTAGACTATAAAAAAATGGCTGAAAATCAAAAAACCTTCGCTGAACGTTATTTAAAAGAAGTGAATTAATGTAGTTATTCATTAATTTGCCATGGCGAGCATGTTGATCATTCACATGCTCGTTTTTTAAAGGTTGAACTATGTCTAAACAATTGTCTGCGCAGCAACGTATTA
The DNA here is from genome assembly GCF_001808505.1 of Oligella sp. HMSC09E12. Lineage (NCBI taxonomy): Bacteria > Pseudomonadati > Pseudomonadota > Betaproteobacteria > Burkholderiales > Alcaligenaceae > Oligella > Oligella sp. HMSC09E12. Next base: position 9,193 of record NZ_KV793537.1, on the reverse strand, counting down.
AATTTTATTGTTTGTTACCTGCATTTATTGTTTTCTGTAGCTTCTGGCTGATTCCCATGATCTGGTTAGTGAGCTTACCTGCACAAGAAGGCTGGCAAGCCTACTTTGCTGTATTAACCAATGTACGGTATTTACAAGTAATGCTTTTTACCTTAATACTCTCTGTACTCGTGACAATTCTGACCTTAATTATAAGCGTGAGTATAGGTATATTTTTTGCGCGTAATGAGTTTTTCGGCAAGCGAATGATGTTGTCATTGTTAACCTTACCCTTATCTTTTCCAGGGGTGATTATTGGTTTCTTTTTTATTTTAATCGGTGGTCGCCAGGGTTTATTTGCGGACCTAACTAACCTACTAGGGTTTGGTAAAATCAGTTTCGCTTACGGCGTTACTGGTTTATTTTTAGCATATTTATATTTTTCTTTACCCCGTTCAATCGCAACATTTGAAGCAGCTGCTCAAACCATTGATATAGCACTTGAAGAAGCTGTACGCTCCTTAGCAGGGACACGTTGGTTAATTGTGAAAGACGTCTGGATTCCTGAGTTATTACCATCCATTATTTCAACTGCAGCAATCGTATTCTCTACTTCTATGGGGGCCTTTGGCACAGCCTTTACCTTAGCAAGTCGCTCTGAAGTGCTACCGATTACGATTTATAACGAATTTACAAACTATGCGAATTTCACTATGGCTGCTTCTTTATCTATTGCGCTAGGATTAGTGACATGGTTAACTTTGTTCGTGACGCGTCGTTATGAGTCTAAGGGAGTTCATGTATGAATCGTACCCATAAAAAAAGGTTCAAATCCCCTTGGCTCTATACTTTAACAATTATCACCTTGCTATTTATTTGCGTGCCGATGCTAGTTTCCATTTTTGCCGGTTTTGTGAATAACTATGCAATAGGTTTTGAAAGTGGTTTAACCACAAAATGGTTTCTTCAAGTATGGTCTTCATATAGCAATACTATTTTTTGGTCTATTGTCATAGCCTTAGCTTGTGTTCTTATTACCTTAATTATCGGTGTACCTTGTGCTTACGCATTTGCTAGGTCAAAAAATCGTTGGTTAAGAATTCTTGATGAATTAATTGCATTACCGATAGCCATCCCAGGCCTTGCTTCTGCCTTAGCACTTATTCTGGCATATGGACAAATCCAATGGTTCCGTCAAAGTTACTTATTTATCTTGGTTGGTCATGTGGTCTTTACCTTGCCATTTATGGTGAAAACAGTAACTGCAGCTTTTAAAAAACATGAACTCTTAGTACTGGAAGAAGCTGCGCGCTCCTTAGGCGCCTCATTTATTGCACGATTTCTAGGTGTTTTGGTACCCGCTATTTTGCCTTCGATTATTGCTGCCTGTTTAATGGTTTTTACCTTATCCATTGGCGAATTTAACTTAACCTGGATGCTACATACCCCCATGACGCGCACCTTACCTGTGGGCTTAACAGATAGCTATGCATCTATGCGTATTGAAGTTGGTTCAGCCTATACCTTTATTTTCTTTTTAGTAATTCTACCGTTTCTTTATGGGTTACAAACGGTAGCGACTTATTTCCAAAACCGATATGGAACATTTTGATAAAGTTCGAATTCAAATTAAATCCTGCCAAAAAACCTATTCAAACGGTACGATTGGCTTAAAAACCACCTCTATAGAAGTAGAACCTGGGGAAATTCTTGCTCTATTAGGACCTTCAGGTTGTGGCAAGACAACCTTATTACGTATGGTCGCTGGTTTAGAAGATGCAGATAGAGGCGGTGAAATCTGGTTTGGTAATCAGAACGTCACGATGTTACCTATCGAAAAACGCAATGTCGGTATGGTGTTTCAGCACTATGCCTTATTTCCACAGATGACCGTTGAGGCAAATATTGCCTATGGACTAAAAATCCGTAAGTTAACCATGGATCAGATTAAAGCACGAGTAGCAGACTTAGTTCGCTTAATGAATCTGAACGGTCTGGAAAAACGGCGACCACATGAACTCTCGGGCGGACAACGTCAACGTGTTGCCTTAGCCCGAGCAGTAGCAATTCGTCCGCGCGTACTGCTACTTGATGAGCCGCTAGCAGCACTAGATGCCAAACTTAAAGAATCCCTCCGTGATGAGTTAGGTGTCTTATTGCGAGAACTTGGTATTACTGCTATTTATGTGACACATGATCAACAAGAGGCAATGGCTTTAGCTGATCGATTAGCGATAATGTATAAAGGTGAGATTGTACAACGCGGTAGTAGTGAGACACTCTATCGTGAACCAAGCCACCCCTTCGTTGCAGAGTTTTTGGGCCGAGTAAATCGCCTCACTCGTACTGTAGAGCAAGCACAAAAAAACCACCTGCTGTTAGGTCATTACATATTACCCTGTGCACCACAACTTCAAGGACATACCAGCCTATTAATACGTCCTGATGATATTCAATTAAGTGAAGAAATTGTACCTGAGAAAGCTCGTGCAACTATTAAGAAACGTATATTTTTAGGTGATAGAATTCAATTTATATTGTGTCTTCCTGGTGACCAATTACTCAAGTCAGAAACCAGTACCAATAGCATCTTTAGAGAAGGACAAGAAGTCGCTTTAACGATTCAATCCGATAAAATTATGGCGGCGATTCAGGAGTAGGTATGACCATCATTGCGCAAATTACAGATTTACATATTCGTGAGCCCGGACGATTAGCTTATAAACGAATTAATACAGCAGCTTATTTAGAACGCGCTGTAAATACTCTAATGACACAAAAACAAAAGGTTGATGCACTGATTGTTACGGGTGACCTCTGTGACTTTGGGCGTGAAAGTGAATACGACCACTTACAGCGCCTATTACAACCACTTGATTGTCCGGTATATCTAATGCCAGGCAATCACGATAATCGAGAACAGCTACGACGTTCATTTGACACGCACACCTATTTACAACAACATCACGGCGAACAAATTTACTATTCTGTAAAAATCGGTGTTGTGCAGTTAATCGCATTAGACACTGCCGTATTAGGCAAGAGCTATGGAGAGCTTGATAAAACACAACTACAATGGCTAGATAGACAACTTAACCAAAGCCAAGGCGCTCCTGTTATTATTGCTATGCATCACCCCCCATTTAATACACTAATCGGTCACATGGATAAAATTGGTCTATTAAAGGGGACTACTGAATTAGCTGAGATTGTAAAAAAATACCCGAATGTAGAACGAGTCATTTGTGGTCATTTACATCGTTCTATAGATTTTCGATTCGCAGGGACAATTGCTTCAACAGCGCCCTCTGTAGCACATCAAGTCGCCTTGGATATTGATCCTAATGCAGCATCATGCTGGGTGCTAGAACCTCCCGCCTATAAGCTACATATATGGCAAGAGGATGGGCCATTAGTTTCGCATTTAGCCTACGTAGATAATTACGACGGACCTTATCCTTTCTACGAGAATGGACAGTTGATTGATTAAAAGCGATATATGTCAAGCTAATCAACTAATTTCTTAACGCTTATGGCAATGCTACGAATTATAGTAGATGACAAAGTCTTGCATTCTTTATCGTACTGTATTGCCCGAGTGGCCTCCTCAAGCCATTCTTCAAACTCGACGGGTGATGAATCATAGCATGGTTCACTTCCGAAAGGCTGGTTTTACCTTTAAAAACATCTAAAACCAATGCACTTTTATGCTTGACTGTCCAACGACGATTCTCTGACTTCATCTCTGTACTCATGGTCAAATTTTTTCCATACAATCAAATTAAGACCTGAGCAGGTTTTTACTGGGTAAATACAAAATTTCTCCACTACTTCCTCAAAGCACAAACCCTATCCAAAGCCTCTACGTACTCTTTTTCTAACTTAGCCACAATAGCTGCAACAGGCTCAATACAATCTATTAAGCCTACCCCTTGGCCAGCACCCCAAATATCCTTCCAAGCTTTAAACTGCGCGGAATCACCAATAAAATTCATTGCATTCTTATCTTGATCTTGTAGTTGTGCTGGATCCAAACCTGCGCGAATGATACTTTCTTTAAGGTAGTTTCCATGCACACCAGTAAAATAATCCGTGTACAGAATATCTGCCGCCTTTGCTCTTAGTAATGCCTCTTTATACGCTGGTACCGCACGCGCTTCCTCACTGGCAACAAAACGTGTCCCCATATAAGCTAAATCTGCTCCCATCACCTGTGCTGCGAGTATCGCATCACCCGTTGCTATCGCACCCGATAAAATAATCACACCGTCAAATCGCTGCTTTACCTCTGCCACCATGGCCATTGGTGATAGCGTGCCACCATGACCACCCGCACCGGCTGCCACTAAAATTAAACCATCCACACCGGCATCAATGGCCTTTTGCGCATGACGTAGATTAATCACATCATGCAACACAATGCCGCCATAAGAATGCACCTCAGCAATTAATTCAGGGCTTGGTGCGCGCAAGGAGGTGATAATAATCGGTACCCTATGCTTAACACAAATGGCCAAATCTTGCGCTAATCGTCTATTAGAGTCGTGCAAAATTAAATTAACCGCAATAGCACCCACTCGTTTTTCTGGATTAGCCTGTTGATACGCTTTAAGATCCGCATTGATATCATTTAACCAGTGATCGAGTAATCCATCTTCCCGTGCATTTAAGGCAGGAAAAGAAGCAACAATACCTGCCTTAGCTTGCGCTAACACCAGCTCCGGATAGCTCACGGTAAACATGGGCGCAGCGATCAGTGGTAAGCGTAAATTTGTTAAAACCTCTGGAAAATTAGCTCTGGTAAATGACATGTTCATCTCCTTAATACCTTTATTTAGCCATGAGTCACGCTTTTAGAAAATAAGTTAATGATTACCACACCAATGATAATTAATCCTATCCCTATTATTGCTGCTTGGTCTAATCGTTGTTTAAAAAAGATAAAACCAATAACCGCTATACAGACTATCCCAATTGCACTCCATAAGGCATAGGCAATGCCTATAGGGATCGTTTTTAAACTTAGGGAAAGAAAATAAAAAGACGAGCCATAACTAATTAATACCAACGCTGAAGGAATTAATCGAGTAAATTGTTCTGTCTTAATTAATAAAGATGTTCCCACCAATTCAAAAAAAATAGCAATCGCCAAAAAACAATAAGCTGCTATTGTTGGCTGCATATAAACTCCTAATCATTAAAATGTTCCACATGGAACAGAAAATGGCGCCATCAAAAATGAAAGACGCCATTTAAAAATGAAAGATATTAGCAAGCTACTTACCAATACAAAAAGATGAAAATATCTCACCGAGCAAATCATCACTAGTAAATTCACCGGTAATTGAGTTTAACGCTTCATGAGATAAACGTAACTCCTCAGCAAATAAATCCAACACCCTGTCATCTTGTTGCGCAAACTCATAGGCCTGATTTAAGTGGTTCATGGATTCATTAAGCGCACGAAGATGACGTTCACGAGCCAACCATGGCGTTTCTTGCTGAACTTGCAAACCAGCTATTGATAATAATAATTCACTCAACTCTACTAAACCAAGCTGTGCCTTAGCGGATAAGAAAACTGTATTTTGTTTGGCATTGCTGGCCTTTAATTGATTTAAGGATGCATCATCAAGTAAATCAATTTTATTAAATACCGTAATCACAGGTGTTTTAGGGGGCATATTATTAAGAATATCTTGATTAGCATCCAGATCCGGTTCTGCCGCATCTTGTAAATGCAAAATCACATCCGCCTTGGCAATTTCAGCCCAACTACGTTCAATACCGATACTCTCAACCGTATCCTCCGTTTCACGCAAGCCGGCAGTATCGACGATATGCAATGGCACACCTTGCAAATGAATCTGCTGAACCACCCTATCCCGTGTCGTACCTGCAATTGGAGTAACAATTGCAACCTCGTCACCCGCTAATGCGTTTAAGAGACTCGACTTACCAACATTCGGCTGACCAGCCAGGACCACATGCACACCTTCGCGTAGAATCATTCCTTGTTTAGAAATATCTAAAATATGCTGTAATTTTGCACGTAATGACTCTAATTGTGGAACAGCATCGTATTTTTCTAAAAACTCGATTTCCTCTTCAGGAAAATCCAAAGTCGCCTCCACCAACATACGTAAATACACAATGCTATCTGCTAGCTCATTGACCAAACGAGAAAACTCACCACTTAATGAAGCCATGGCGCTACGAGCAGCCGACTCGGAACTCGCATCGATTAGATCCGCAACCGCCTCTGCCTGAGCCAAATCTAATCGCCCATTTAAAAAAGCGCGCTGCGTAAATTCACCCGGCTCTGCTGGACGTAATCGCTGATCTGCTAGCGGTATCTCTAAACAACGTTTAATTAAACGCTTTAATACCGCTGGACCACCATGGCCCTGCAATTCCAGCACATCTTCACCAGTATAAGAATGCGGACCCTTGAAGTATAAAGCAATTCCCTCATCAATGGCTGTACCATCGGCATCATTAAAGGGTAAATAATAAGCATGACGTGGTCTTAAATCACGTTTAAAAAAAGCCTGTATATATGAGGACAAATCCTTTGCAGAAATGCGTACCACACCGATACCACCACGGCCCGGTGCGGTTGCGATAGCAACAATCGGATCACTCCGAAACTGTAATACTGACATGTTTAAAACAAATTATTCAATATAAGAAGCGATTTCTTTAGCTAAAGCCCGTAATTCATCAGCATCTGCAGCAACACGGCCATGGGACTGTCTACTCTGGCCCTCATAAACCGGTACTAAGTGACAATGCAAATGGAAAACAGTTTGACCGGCTGGTGCGTGATTAAATTGACTAATAATTAAACCATCTGCCTTAGTCGCTTTCATTAAAGCAGGGGCAATTTTTTTGCAGGTTTTGGCACATGCTGCAATCGCTTCATCACTAATATCAAAGATATTCACCGCGCCCTCTTTTGGTAAGACTAATAAATGCCCTCTCGACTCCGGCATAATATCCATCATGACATACGTGGCATCATCTTCATATACCTTATAAGATGGCGCTTCATTTCTTAAGATCTTTGCAAAAATATTATCTGGTTGATATTCCATTGTGTCTACCTATAATTTAAAGTTATGAGCTAAGCCCATCATCTAATGTGAATAAGCAGTGATTGAACTTGGTATAAAGCATCTTATCATGCCACTACCGTAAATTATCCACTTTCTCAGTCTTTATAAAACACTAACTTATGCCTAAATCTATCAAGCTTAAGTAATTGAAATTAAAGCTTTAAAATGACTTATTCAGCTTATCCACAGAGCATAATAATAAAAATAAATATTAATAATTAATAATCTATTCTCATCTTGCTTAGTTACTATATCAAGCCTCTACGCATCACTTCTAATTTGAAATGGTTGTATCGATGAAGATTAGTTAGATATCTAATGAGCGTGGTTATTTAATATTGATTAACTTTTTTTGCATCATTAAGCAGAATTAATTGTGGATAAGTAGTGTTTGTATTTGGATTAACCAGTATTCAAAACAACACTGCTAATTTAATTCACAATTAAGTCTAATCTAGCTATCAGACTTATACAAAAATAACGTTATTTTAAGTAATTGATTTATTAAGCTAAAAACAAGTTATCCCACTTATCCACAAGTCATAATAATAAAAACAAGTATTTAAATTAATTAAGCTATTAACATCAATATTTAAAGATTTTTTAAACGTTCAATGGCTTGAATTAAGGTCTCATCGCTTTTAGCAAAACAAAAACGCAGCATATGATTATTCGCTTCAACAGAATCACTATTTTTATAAAACGCTGAAACAGGAATTAAGGTTACACCCACCTCTTTAGTTAGCTTAATTGCGAACTCAATTTCAGCTATATCATCTATATCACTGTAATCGGCTAATAAGAAAAAAGTTCCATCACTTGGAATAGCTTTAAACTTGGTATCCTTAAGACCATTTAACAATAAATCATGTTTTTGTTCATAAAATGCTGAAAGTTCAAGATAGTGTGAAGGCTCTTTCATAAATTCAGCGAGCGCGACTTGAATTGCAGTATTAACTGAAAATACTGTGAATTGATGTACTTTTCTGAATTCATTCATTAATTTTGATGACGCCACGCAATAACCTATTTTCCAACCGGTACTATGATAGGTTTTACCAAAGGAAGAAATAACAAAACTTTTTTCTTTCAACTCTTCATGGCTTAAGAAGCTTAAAAATTTTTTATCACCGAAAACAATATGTTCATATACTTCATCAGCGATTAAAAAAATATTCTTTCCTCTGGTTATCTCTGCTAGCGTATCTAAATCGCTTTGTTCGAGTGTGATACCTGTTGGATTATGCGGAAAGTTAAGAATAATTAATTTAGTTTTATCGGTGATCGCATCCTTTAATTGTTGCCAATTCATGCTGTAACGTAAATTATCCTTAGTTGGCTTTGTTAGCTGGACAATCACAGGTTGACCACCTGCTAATCGAATACACGGCACATAGGAATCATAATTTGGTTCAATCACAATCACTTCGTCGCCTGGATGCACCACCGCCTGTATTGCTACCATTAAAGCCTCGGTAGCACCACTCGTTACAGTGACATCAGTATCAGGATTGATTTGCGCACCATAAAGTGTATTTACCTTTGCTGCGATTTGATTTCTTAGTGAAGGAATACCTGGCATCGGTGCATATTGGTTATGCCCGGCTCTCATCGCCTCATCAATTAAGTTAAGCAATTTCACATCAGGATTAAACTCAGGAAAACCTTGTCCCAAATTAATTGCTTGATGATCAAGCGCTAATTGACTCATTACTGAGAAAATAGTTGTTCCAACATCAGGTAATTTAGACTTAATACTTAGACCTGAACTATTCAATGACATAGTAACCCCTTCTTGATTTGCACATGGTTGATTGTAATTCACCCTATATCTTATCAATTTATTTACTTTGATAATACATATGCTTATAAGCCTTATGCACAGATTGTTCAGATTAAATCCGCAGCTTTACCAACGCTTATCCACAAAGTTATCCACAATCCTCATTTGTTTCACGTGGAACGTGAGCGATTTAAGTTGATTTTTGTTTCACGTGGAACAAAGCAGAAGGTAGCGTTTCTTGCTTGTTGTATCTATCTTTGTTATTACTGTATATACAAATTGAGACCTTTGCAATAACCCCTCAAACTTCCTA
>NZ_KV793536.1:0-1230 GCF_001808505.1 Oligella sp. HMSC09E12 | reverse complement strand
TTGATCCTAGTCAGAAAAGTAGACAAACACTCCCTCTAAAGCGTATGCTTATTTCACAGGAGAAATTAACATGCCCAAACGCTTTAGTCCAGAATTTAAACAACAAGCTGTTAGCTATGCCTTAGCTAATAGCGACCAATCTATTGCCGCACTTGCCAATCATTTAGGCATTGGCGAATCTACCTTAGACCGTTGGATACGGCAGCAACAAGGCGGAACAAGTAAACGTCCTTTAAGCCCTGAGCAAGAGCGCATTCGTCAGCTTGAAAAAGAGAATCTTGAACTGAAACAGGCAAATGAAATCTTAAAAAAGGCGCACGTGTACTTTGTCAAAAATCCAAGTCGCTAAAGTACACGTTTATTCTGGAGAACTTGGAATGCTATCCTTTAGCTATCCTTTGCCGAACCTTATCGGTCAGTTGCTCAGGCTTCTATGCCTGGCGTAAGCGTTCTACACAGCCTTGTGCCTTAAAGCTGGCGTTACATCGTGAGTTTTTAAAGCACAAAGGGCGCGTAGGCGCACCAAGCTTAGTTCAGGACATGCGCGAACAAGGCTTTTAGGTGTCTGAGCGTACTATCGGACGTTAACTGCAAGAGGCGAATTTACGCTGCAAAGTGGCACGTAAATTCAAGAGAACTACGGACTCTAATCACCGCCTTCCTGTGGTGGCGAACCATTTAAATCGGCAGTTTACGGTAAGTGCTCCTAATAAAGTCTGGGTTACCGATATTACTTATTTAAGAACTCAGGAAGGATGGCTCTATCTTTGTGTCATGTTAGATTTATTTAGTCGTCGTATTGTGGGTTGGACAACAAGCTCGCGAATTGATCGTCAATTAGTCAATGAGAGTTTGCGTATGGCTATGCTTCAACAAGGATGCCCACGAGACGTATTGATTCACTCCGATCAAGGGAGTCAATATTGCAGTGCTGACTTTAGAGCCTTAACGTTAACGTATGGCGCCACACAAAGCATGAGTCGTCGAGGTAACTGTTGGGATAATGCTGTGGCAGAAAGCTTCTTCCATACCCTAAAAGCACATATTATTCATGGAGAGAACTATCGAACAAGAGACCAACTCAAACACGTATTATTTGAGTACATTGAAGTGTATTACAACAGAATGCGACGCCACTCAGCCAATGGCTGGCTTAGTCCCATTCAATATGAACAAAATTATTATGTTGCTTTAGAGGAACAGACTGTCTATTAAATTGGCTAGGATCAG
>NZ_KV793535.1:0-691 GCF_001808505.1 Oligella sp. HMSC09E12 | reverse complement strand
TGGTAACGCAGTTAGGCATGACATGGCGTGACCGAATTAGCTTTGTGCTGCATAGTGACAGCACCATTAAACGCATTCAGACGCTTGAGATTATGCAAGAAAAAGCTAGTCAAGCAGAGCATGATCAAGAGCGGTTCGATGCGGATATGACGCTCATGTGTAGCGAGTTTGATGACCTACTAACAGATTTGGTAAACAGCCTAGGAGGTTTTAAACATGTCAGTAAATAAAGTGATCCTGGTCGGGCGTTTGGGAGCCGATCCCGAGGCGCGTGCGTCTCAGAGCGGAATTCAAGTCGCAAACCTAAGCCTTGCTACAAATCACGTGCAGTACGACAAAGACGGCGGCAAAAATGAAAGCACTGAGTGGCACCGAGTGGTGTTTTTCGGTCGTCAAGCCGAGGTATGCGAGCAATACCTCCGCAAGGGTAGTCAGATTTATATCGAGGGACGTATCCAAACACGCAAATATGCGGACAAAGACGGCATTGAGCGCTACTTAACCGAGGTTATCGGCGAGAAACTGCAAATGCTAGGTGGGCGTGATGATAATCAGCAGTCTAACAACTGGGCAAGTCAAACCAAAGGTGAGACTGCTACTAACAGCTACGCACAGGCAAAAGGTAGAGCAACAGCCAGCTCGGTTGATGAACTAGAAAGTGATATGCCGTTTTAATTTTCGGGGCTCAACA